>JBKJLN010000451.1:0-24062 GCA_046596935.1 Acidimicrobiales bacterium | reverse complement strand
AGGAGCTCAGCCAACATGTGGCGGTCGAGGGTGAGCGCCTGGGCGCGCCGTTCGGCCACCGGCGCGTCGCCCTCGTACATGAAGTTGCTCACGTACCGGAACGCCAGCGACGACGCGAACGGCGACGGCGTGGTCGTGTCGACCGTCACCACCCGCACCTTGCGGGAGGCGATGTCGGCCATCAGGCCCTGCAAGGCCGGGAGGTCGAACACGTCGCTCAGGCATTCGCGGTAGGTCTCGAGCAGGATCGGGAACGAGCCGTAGCGGGAGGCGACGGCGAGCAGGTCGGCGGCCTTCTGACGCATCTGCCACAGGGGTGTCCGCGACCCCGGCCGTCGCCGCGGCAAGAGCAACGCCCGGGCGGCGTTCTCCCGAAAGCGTGAGGCAAACAGGGCCGATTGCCCGACGGCCTCGACCACCAGATCCTCGACTTCGTCGGGGTCGAGGATGACGGCCTCCGCAGGGGGCGAGTCGTCGGCCTCGGGGAGGCGCACGACGATGCCGTCGTCGTCCCAGATCGCCTGCACCTCGAGCCCGAGCCGGTCCTTCACCCGGGTCTCCAGCGCCAGCGCCCACGGCGCATGCACTCGGGCCCCGAAGGGCGAGAGCACGCAGATACGCCAGTCGCCGAGCTCATCCCGAAACCGCTCGATGACGATCTGGCGGTCGGTCGGCACGACGCCTCCGGTGGCCTCGCGCTCCTCACCGATGTATGCCCGGAGGTTGGCGATGGCCAGGTCGTCGAGGCCGTGCTCCTCCCGCAGCCGCTCGTTGGTGATGCCGTCGACCTCTCGCAGGAACTGCCCGAGGGCGACGCCGAGTTCGTACGGGCGGCCGATGGCATCGCCCTTCCAGAACGGGATCTTCCCCGGCTCGCCCGGCGCCGGCGTGACGACCACGCGGTCGCGCGTGATCTCCTGGATTCGCCACGTCGTCGCTCCGAGGAGGATGTTCTCGCCGACGCGACTCTCGTAGACCATCTCTTCGTCGAACTCGCCGACGCGACTTCCCTCGGGCGTGAAGACGCCGTAGAGGCCGCGGTCGGGGATGGTTCCGCCGCTCGTGACTGCGAGCATGCGCGAGCCGGGGCGTGCCTTGAGCATCCCCTCGAGCCGGTCCCAGGTGAGCCGTGGTCGCAGCTCGGCGAACTCGTCGGAGGGATAGCGCCCGGACAGCATGTCGAGGACGCCTTCGAAGGCCTCGCGGGTCAGGTCGGCGAAGTTGTAGGCGTTGGTGACGCACGCAAGGACGTCGTCGACGCTCCAATCGTCCATCGCCACCATGGCCACGATCTGCTGGGCCAGGATGTCGAGCGGGTTCTTGGGCACCCGCGTCGACTCGATGAGTCCGCCCTGCATGCGCTGCGCCGCCACCGCGGCCACGATCAGGTCGCCGCGGAACTTCGGGAAGATCTTTCCCTTCGAGGGCTCGCCGACGGCGTGTCCCGCTCGGCCGATCCGCTGCAGACCGGACGCCACCGACGACGGCGCTTCGACTTGGATCACCAGGTCGATCGCTCCCATGTCGATCCCGAGTTCGAGCGACGAGGTGGCGACCAGCGCAGGAAGCTTGCCCGCCTTTAGCGCGTCTTCGATTTCGAGTCGTTGCTCGCGGGCGATCGAACCGTGGTGCGAGCGCACGAGGTCGGGGGTGTCGTCACGTCCGCTCTCTTCTCGGTTGAGCTCGTTGAGCCGCAACGCCAGCCGCTCGGCCAGACGACGGGAGTTCACGAAGATCAACGTCGACGTGTGCTGTCGGATGAGCGAGAGCAGCACCGGATGGATCGAGGGCCAGATCGACGTGCGCACTTCGGGATCACCGGCGGCGGGACCGCTCATCACGAAGTCGGGCGAGCTCGTGTCGACCCGCTTGCCGAGCTCGCCCATGTCTTCGACGGGGACGATGACCTCGAGGTCGAGCTCCTTACGCACGCCGGCGTCGACGATGGTGACGACCTTGTCCCGACCACCGAGATAGCGGGCCACCTCCTCGAGAGGACGCTGGGTCGCCGAAAGCCCCACCCGCTGCGGCATGTCGTTCCCGGCATCGAGACAGAGCCGATCGAGGCGCTCGAGGGAAAGCGCCAAGTGCGCACCCCGCTTGGTCGCCGCCATCACGTGGATCTCGTCGATGATCACCTGCTCGACCGATGCCAGCACCTCACGGACCTGCGAGGTGAGCATCAGATAGAGGGACTCAGGGGTGGTGACGAGGATGTCGGGCGGATGGCGGGCGATGGCGCGACGTTCCTTCTCGGTGGTGTCACCCGTCCTCGTGCCGACGCGGATATCGAAGGCGCCCATGCCGGTGAGGGGGGCGCGAAGGTTGCGCTCGACGTCGTAGGTCAAGGCCTTCAGCGGCGAGACATAGAGGACCTTGCAGCGCTTGCGGGCATCGTCGGGCGGCGGACTGGCCTGCAGGCGGTCGAGCGCCCAGAAGAATGCCGCCAACGTCTTTCCCGAACCGGTGGGTGCCAGGATGAGCGTGTGATCGCCACGGCTGATCGCCTCCCAACCCTGCACTTGTGCCGGCGTCGGCGCCGCAAACGACGACCGGAACCAGTTGCCGGCCGACTCCGAGAAACGGTCGAGTACGTGGCCGTCAGCGGAAGGCACGGCGGTGAGCGTAGGGCGGGCCTACGGCTAGGCGACATCCTGCCGATATTCCCTCTATGGGCGAGCCCGTGAGCAACGCGTCGCTCTTCGAGGATCCACACACCGACGCCCGGATGCGCCGAACGATCCCCCAGTTCGCCTGCCTCGGCGCCGTGGCCGTCGTCGTGACCATCCCACTGGCGACGCCCACCACCTCTGGCCGCCTCCAGCTCCTCGGACTGGCGGGGCTCGCCGTCATCGTCGCCGGCGTGGTCTCTTGGCGCGACCTGATCTACCGGATGTCGCGCGACGTCATCCTCGGGCTGCTTCTCGCCTACGTCATCATCATCGCCTTCGCGGTGGTTGCGACCGGCGACGGCGACAGTCCGTACCGGCTCCTTTATCTGATTCCGGTGACCTTCGCCTCCGTCTTCTTCGTCGGATGGGTCAGGTACAGCCTCGCCGTTGCCGCTCCGCTCGTGAACTTCGTCGTGGTGGGGACGTTCATCCCCGTCGACAGCTCCGAGCACGTCGTGCGGCTCGTGGTCTTCGTGCTGCTGGCCCACTTCGGGGCCGTGGTCTCCGAGACGTTGCGTGAAGCCCTTCGGGCCAACCGTTCCATCCACGCCGTGCTGGAGGCCGCCAGCGGGGCGCCGATGGACAGTGACCTGACCTCGATCGGGGTCGATGCCGCCCTGTCTGTCGCCGTCTGGGATGTCGGCGGCGTGATGATCGTCAACGAAGGGAACCTCGAAGGCACTGCGCTTCGAGGCGTGTCCCCGGAGGTCTCCACCTACTACCGGACCCGCTCGCAGAAATTGTCCGACAGCCTCGCCGCCCCATTGGCCGATCAACCGACGATCCTCGAGTTCCCCGATCTCGAAGCGGCCGTCGGGACCTCCCATCCGCTCGTGGGCGAAGGCATCGTCAGCGTCGTCGTCATCCCCATTCTCTACCGGGGGGGTCTGTCCGGGATCCTCGTTCTCGGCCATCGGTCGTCTCGTCGTCTCGACAACCGAGAACGTCACCGGCTCACCCAGGTCGCCGACCAGCTGGGCCTGGCGCTCGGGAGCGCGGCGGCCTATCGGCGTCAGCATCACGTCGCCGACGATCTGCGGGAACTCAACCGCCACAAGGATGAGTTCCTGTCCAACGTTTCCCACGAGCTACGGACGCCGGCGGCGACCATCCGATTGATCGCCACCACCTTGCGTCAGTCGTCGCACCGACTCGACGACAGCCAACGCAAGGAGATGTTCGAAACACTCGAACGGCGCGCCAGCCAACTCACCGAGCTCATCGGCAACTTGCTCGACGAGGCCCTCGCCGACGCCGGCGCCACCCGCCTCGTGCTGTCAGACATCGACTGGGTCGAGGCGGTGATCCGCTGGGCCGACGTCGCCGCGCTCGACTCGGGTCGGCCAGTGACCCTTCGCCTTCCGGAGACACCCATCTACGGACACGGTGACGCCGTGAAACTCGAGCGGGTCGTCGTCAACCTGCTCTCGAATGCGGCCAAATTCTCTGATCCGACTGCGCCCATCGAACTGACGCTGATGTCCGACGGGGACGGGGGTGCGCGCATCGCCGTCACCGATCACGGAATCGGCATCGCTCCCGAGGAACTGGCGCTCGTCTTCGATCGCTTCCACCAGGTCGACGGTGGGGCCACCCGCACCGTCGGCGGGTTCGGCATCGGGCTGTCACTGGCGCAGCACTTCGTCACCGCCCATGGCGGCACCATCGAGGTCGTCAGCGCGCCGGGAGCCGGCAGCACCTTCACCGTCCACCTCCCCAGACTGCCCACACCGCCCGCGGTCGCCGAACTCTCGACGGAGCCCGCCCGTACAGTTCCCGGGTGACCAGGAACCGACGCCAGCCCCGCATCGCCTGGCCCCTGATCGTGCTTGCTGTCGTCGCCGTGGGTGGGGGTGTCTGGACGGCCGTCCGGTCGGGCGAGGGCAGAGGTCAGGTCACTGAAGCCGGGTCGCCAACACTGACGAGGAAGGGGTCCACGAAGCTGGACTCCGTGACGATGGATGCCGTCCAGGAAGGCCCACCGGGGTACACGATCACCTACAGGATCCGGTTCCCGAGACTCCGGGACCAGACGGAGACCGTTGACGTGAAACGTCCGTTCCTCAGCCGCAACACCGGAACGACCGAGTCGCAACTCACCGGCTTCGCTCGCCTCGTCGTGCAGCCGAAGACCGGGACCAGAAGCGTGCTGAGTCCACCGCCGGCGGCTGTGGATCCGCGACCTTCGCTCGTGGTCGACCGAGGGGTAGCGGAGGGTCTCCTCGATCGGCGCGAACAACGCCAGGTCGCGGGTGAGCGCTGCCAGATCTATCGCGGCTTCGGCGGGGTCTCGGCGTCGACCGTTTCCGCCGCACTCCCGACCGAACACGTCGATGTGTGCATCAGCGCCGACGGTCTCATCCTCGAGGAGTGGCATGTGCGCGAAGGCGCCCCCGTTTCCCAGCGGGTGGCCGTGGGCGTCCTGCGGACCACGCCGCCGTTGGCCGACGTCACCGAGGTCCCGACGGTCTCAGCGGCGCAGGGAGGCGGATCCGTGCTCGCCGTCGATCCCGCGAGCGAACCCCAGGGGCGCTTCTTCGTGCTGGATACGCCCCCGGCTCAGTTCGAACGACGTGGGCGGTACTCCGTGGTTCCACCTCAAAGTGGCTTGACGGACCCAGCTGACCGTCGAGGAGCAGTGGCGAGCACCGCTGACGTCTATGTGCGGGGCGCCGACGTCCTGGTAGTCGATCGGGGGAGCACTCTCGATCTCGGGCGGGCGTTTCAACCAAGACCGGAGGGCCGGCCGATCGACCTCGGTGCGGTCTTCGGTGAGGGCGAACTGTTGCTCAGCTGGACCGGTCCTGAGGTTCGATGGGGCGACGCCGACGGCAGATTCGTGCGTGTCTACGGCACCGTGTCCGTCGACGAGGTCGTCGCCGTGGCGAGGTCCCTTCGCGAGACTCCGGGCGGAGACGGCCTCGTGTTCTTGGAGCAGCCGAGCAGGGGAGGTTCTCCCGCGATCGGCGCGCCGTAAGACCCTTCAGTTTGCTGAGGTAAAGGGCGCGAAACGGGCGTGGCCAAGGCCGGCGACGACGGCGACGAGGGCCGCCACCATCACGAAGAACAGTGCCTGGGCCCCACGAGATCCACGTCCGGTGGGCACCGATGTGGTCGACGTCGGGCGCAAGAACGTCGCCGCGGGAGCGGCCGGGGCAGATGCATCGACAATGGCCTCGGCCACCGCTTCTCCTTCTGTCGGGCCGGTGACGGCCCCCCCGAGAGAGGTGAATGACGAGCCAGTCGAAGACGCTGCGAAGCCCGAAGACGGAACGCTCGGCCGTTCGTCGGAGGAGCCGGCGTTGAACGAGGACGATCGATCCGCAGACGGCGTAGCCGGCGAAGACGCTGACGAAGAGTCGAATTCGCCGGACGATGCAAAGGAATCGGACGTTGTCGCCGCCGGCGACCCAGACGTCGATTTTCCGCTCGCTGACAGGCTCGGCGGCGCGAACTGCACCTCGAAGCCGACAGGGACGGAGCCGGCGCCGGCCGGCACGATCATCAACGACACGGTCTTGGCCGGCGTCGCCGCATCAGATAGGAGCAGCCGAACGTCGGCGGTCCAGGTGCCGTCGGCTTGACGACTCAAGGGGGCCTTGGCACGGTCACATTCAGGCTTTGGCGCCTTGTCCAGAGCTTGCTTCGGACCCGCCGTCCAGGCGTTCGGGGTCGTGCAGACCTGCAGTTGTGCACCGCTCTGTTGGATCCCGCCCGCCTCTTTCAGCGACAGTCCGGCGGAATCAAGGGAGTCCACGTTCACCGACACCCGTAGTGCGGCGAGGCTGATCGTTCCCGCGGGGCCGGCAGAAACCGCCACGCCACCCTGGGGCGCATTCGACGCTTGGTTGCTGGTCCACCATCCCACCTCGGTGATGGTGGCAGCCGACTCTTGCGACGTCGCCGGCGACCAGCCAATCAGCAACGACACGACGGCGACGGCACCGGCGACCACGACTCGTCTCAACGTGCCTCCCCCGTGCCCGCGCCTGCCGCCGCGCGTCGACGCCGCCGCTCGCTCCGCCGGTCCCCGGCGGCTCCAGAGGGCACCGAGAGATCGCCGGATCGGTTGATGACAATGTCGCTCCCACCGAGGTAGCTCTCGACGACTCGGGGATGGTTCACGACCTCGTCGGGCTTGCCCCGGGCGATCACTGCACCCAACTCGAGGGCGATGAGTTGGTCGGAGATGCCGGTGATCAGCGGCATGTCGTGCTCGATGACGATCATCGCCGCTCCCGTTTTGTCCCGAAGATCGAGCAGCAGCGGGCCGAGCGCCTCAGTCTCACGCTGGGCGATGCCGGAGGAGGGCTCGTCGAGCAGGAGCACTTTTGGATCGTGGGCCATGGAGGCGGCGAGGTCGACCACTCGGCGGCTACCGGTCGACAGTTCGCCGACGAACTTGTCGGCGAATGCCTCGAGGTGCATGAGCTCGATGAGGCGTTCGACCTCCGCCGCAACGACCCTCTCCGATGCGCGCGTGGACGGTGACCCCAATGCCGCGGCGAGAGGATCGCGAGAGGGGATGTGCCGTTCGAGGGCCACGGCGATCGCCTCGCGAACGGTCATCGAGGAGAACAACCGCGCATCCTGGAACGATCGCCCCAGGCCGAGAATCGCCCGCTGGTCGGCCGATCGCTCCGTCACCTCCTCGCCGCTGAAGAAGACGCGGCCACGGGTGGGCGTGAGAAATCCCGACATGAGATCGAAGATCGTCGTCTTGCCGGCTCCGTTCGGTCCGATGAGGCCGAGGATCTCTCCGGCACGGACGGAGAGATCGACGCCGTTGACGGCTCGAACCCCGCCGAACGCGACCGACAGCTCTTGGGTCTCGAGCGCAACCGGATGCGCCACACCACACTCGGAACACTCCGCCCGGAACTCCCGCTTCAATGCCACCTTCGGCAGTGCGTGACCATTGCCGTTTGCGGCGGCCGGCCCGCCACCGACGGCAGATTTGACGCCCTGCAGGAAGACGGCCCGCATGATGTCGGGCTGTCGCAGCAGTTCGGCGGTGGGACCGTCGAAACGCACCTCGCCCTTCTCCATGAACACCGCCCGGCTGGCCAGCGACATGGCCACGTTCACCGACTGCTCGACCAGGATCACCGTGGTGCCGCTGGCGTGGATGTCCCGCACGATTCCGAGCAACTGTTCGACGATGACCGGGGCGAGACCCAGCGACAGCTCGTCGATCATGAGCAGCTTCGGCTGGGCGATGAAGGCTTGGCCGAGGGTGAGCATCTGCTGTTCGCCGCCAGAAAGGTTCCCGGCCTTTTGGTTCCACCGTGTCTTGAGGATCGGGAAGTACTCGAGCACTTGGGCTTTGGCCTGTTCGAGATGAACGGGGTCTTTGCGGAACAACCACCCGGCGAGGTTGATGTTCTCCTCGACGGTGAGGGTGGGGAAGACCCCCTTGCCGCCAGGGACGAAGACCACGCCGGCAGCCACGGTGGTGTTGGCATCGGAGAGGGTGATGTCGTTTCCGTCGTAGATGATGGCGCCCGCGCGGGGTTCGACGAGCCCCGACACGGCATTGAGCAGGGTCGACTTCCCGGCACCGTTGGTGCCGAGGAGGGCGACGATCTCGCCCTCGTCGACGTGGAAGTTCACCCCGAACAGCACCTGGGTCTGGCCGTAGGCGACGTCGAGGTCGCGCACGAGCAGCAGCTTCGGGTCGCCCGCTAAGCGCAGACCTCGCGCCTCGGACTGCGCCAACGTCGCCGTCTGCACCTTCTTCATGTCGGTCGCCACGAACGAACCGGACGACGCCAAGATGAAGAAGCCGATGAGCAGGATCGGCAACAGCAGGAAGATGACACCGCGGATGCCTCGGTCCTCGGCCAGCTGCGCCAGGACGACGATGATCAATCCCGAGGGGATCAGGTAGACGGCGCCGATCGAGAACCCCGTGGCCCGCACCCGCGGCGGCATCGTCAGCGAGATGCCGGCATAAAGACCGGGCAGCAGGATCGACAGCACCGACGACGACAAGATGTTCATCGCGATGGCGAACTGCACGTTCGGCGCGATGGCGAAGAGGCCCACGAACACAGCAGTGGCGGCGCCGGCAACGGCCACGAGCTTGATCACCAGCCCCGGATCCCGCCGGCTGAGACGGGCGGCGATGGGGATGCCCACCGCCAGTCCGAGCAACTGGAAGGGTTCCGTCGCCGTCGCCACCAGGGCCCGCTGGACTTCGTTGAGACCGAACACGTCGTTGTACTGGATGGAGTAGAGGGCCGGCAGCCCGCCGAGAGCGACCCCGAGGAACGGCAGCGAATAAAAGATGCGCCTGAGGGTGCGAATGCTGTGGGTGAGGCGCCAGGCCTCGCCGAGTGACGGTGCCTCCTCCTCGAGGTTGGCCGCCGCTTCGTCGCCGCCGGCGGCCCGCCGCTCGTGGGCTCCCCGGACCGGCTCGCGCAACCGAAGCGCCGTGAAGACGACGAGGACCACCGTGGGAAGGGCGAAGATGATGAACGGCGCGCGGAACCCGAAGAAGTAGGCGAGGCCGCCAGCAGCCAAGGGCCCGACGATCTGGCCGACCGAGTTGGCCGAGCGATGAAATCCATAGGCCTTCACCCGCACCTCGGGTGGGTAGTAGTCGGCGATCAGGGAGTTGTGCGTCGGATCGATCACGGCTTTCCCGAGCGACGAACCCACGCGGGCGATGGCAAGGAACAAGATCGTGGGTGCCAGGCCGGTACCGAGCGTGAACAGGGCCCACACGGCCGCACCGATGGTCGCCAGACGCACCCGCTTCGTGCGATCGGCGTAATAGCCGATGAACACCTGGCCGGCGTAGGCGAGGATCGTCACCACTCCGAGAAGGGTGATGATCCCGTCGAGACCGACATTGAAGTGGTCGCGGATCTCCGGCGTGAGGATGTTGAAGGCGGCCCGATCGAGCTCGTCGACGGCGTTGAGCCCGAACAGGATGAGCAGCGGTAGGACGGGTGCGCCGTCCGTGATCTTCGACAATCGGAAGCGTTCGAACATCACCGCACCTCCAGCAACTCGAGCTCCACGCCCTCTTGCATGCCCTCGCGGTTGAGGTCGAGGGCCTCGTCCGGCGGTCTCTCGTCGGAATCGAGTTCGTCCACGCGCTGGTCGGCGAGCAGCGAGGGCACCACGATGTTCTTCGCCCTGGCGTAGCGCCGGAGAATGCCGTCGCGCACGTCGTAGAAGAGCCCTCCCAGACCGGCCGGGAGAAACAGCAGGATGACCAGTACACCGACACCGCTGGCCAGCAGTTGGACGGCGGGTAGGCGAGTGAGCGGTGAGTAGAAGAGGAAGGTCAGGTAGGCGGCGCCGAGAAGGGCACCGGGAAGCGACGCCAATCCACCGATCACCGCCACCGTGAACAGCAGGATGCTTTGCGAGGGCTCCCGGACCGAGGTCGTCAACTCGTGCTGGTGGAAGACGAGCAATGCGCCCGCCACCGCGGCGTAGAAGCCGGAGAGTGCGAAGGCCGTCAGCTGCGCCCGCACGGGGCTGATGCCGTAGGACTGCGCCGCCCTCGCATTGTCCCGAGTGGCGACGAGCACTCGCCCGGCTCGACTGTTGCGGAAGGACCGTGCCGACGCCAACACGAGCAGCAACGTGATCAGGGTGAAGAAGAAGAAGGTGTGCTCCGATTCCAGGTCGAACTTGTTGAGTACCACCGGGCGGACCAACCGCGAGGTCGGCACCAGCCAGCCGAAGAACTCGCGGTTCAAGAAGAACGAGCCTGTGGCCAAGGCGAACCCCAGCGTGACCACGGCGAGGAATGGGCCCCGGATCCGCAACGCCGGAAGGCCGATGAGTACCGCCACAACCGCGCCCACGATGCCGGCCGCGATGATGCAGAAGAAGAAATCCCATCCGGCGAGGAAGAGCTTGCCGGCGACGGCGGCTCCGAAGGCGACAAAGGCCATCTGGCCAAGGCTGATCTGGCCGCCCCACCCGGTGAGAACGACGAGCGACACCAAGACGATGGCGAGGATCAGCCCGAAGCCAACCAGGTTCACGAGACTTGGATTCCAACCCAGCGGTACGACGACGACGGCCGCCAACGCAAGCCCGCTGAGTCCGCGCACGCCATAGCGAATCGCCGGCTCCTCCATGAGACGGGCGGGGATGGGTCGCACTTCGCGCGTCGCCTCCCACGTCGACGCTCCGGTGTCATCGGCGCGTGACACCTTCCCCTTTCGTTGGAGGAGCAGGCCGACGAGGATGATGCCGAAGAGGATGGCGTCGGACACGAGCGTGCGCTTCGTGGCCCAGAAGGTCGCCTGTTCGAGCATGCCGAGCACGAGCGCGGCGCCGAAGGTGACCGACAGGTTCTCCATCTTGCCGATCACGGCGGCGGCCAGCGCCCGCAAGAGGATGCTGGGACCGAGCACGGCCCCGATCGGGACGCCGATGATCGGAGCTCGGAGCACGACCGCCATCGCCGAAAGGCCGGCAGCCAGTACCCAGACGAGGGTGCCTACTCGCTTGACGGGTATGCCGAGAAGCGCAGCCCGATCAGCCCGTTCGGCCGAAGCGCGCACGGCGATGCCGATGCGAGTGAAGCGGAAGAAGGCCGCGAGGCCGATCGCCAGAAGCGGCACGGTCACGAGGATCAGGAGGTGACCGGCGCCGAAGATCACGGGAAACCAACGGAACGTGAAGTTGAAAGGCAGGTCGAAGCCCTGGGGGGCGACCTCGTACTTGAAGACGCGCGGCAACAGGAGGGTGAAAGCCGCCAGGAGCGCACCGATGGCGATCGTCGCAACCGTCAGGATGAGCCGAGGCGACTTGGCGAACCGACGCACGAAGAAGAACTCCACGGCCGCACCGAGAGCAAGGCCGGCGGCCAGGCCGATGGCCATCGCGACGAGGAACGGCAGCTTCGGGGAGATGAGGACTGCCAGAACGCCGCCGAGGGCCCCGAGATCGGCGGTCGCGAAGTTGATGATCCGGTTGGCGCGATAGACGAGCACGATGCCGAGGGCGACCAAGGCGTTGAGGGAACCGGCGATGAGGCCGACGAACAGGATCGCCGGAGGCGTCGGGAACAAGAACCCGACGAAGATCAGGAGACCAAGCGTTCCGACGAAGGACCACAGAGCCACCTTCACGTGGGGATTTTCCAGGTAACCGATGCCTGTTCGAACGACGTCCAGCGTTCGTGAGCGCTGCAGTACTTCAATAGCCATTGAGCGGTGGTCCCCCCGGGCCGAAATTCGTCGTGTCCGGCAGGGAACTTCGACGGCGACGGCGAACTTCCCTTCTTGGAGCGGTGACCGATGTCACAACTGGAACTGGGGGTACAGGCACCATGACGATTCGGGAGTTCTTCGATCGGTATGGACCGACGGTGGCGGTGCTCGCCATCCTGGGTCTGCTGGCGGTGTTGGTGCCTGGCAATACCCCGAAGGACACCAATGTGCAGGCCGTTTCGGGATCCGGACCTGCGGCGGCCGATGCGGCTGGCGCAACGGGGGCGGTGACCGACGACACCACCGTCGGTGCCGGTGGCGAGACGGTCGACACCTCTGCAGGGTCCGGCGCCGGCAGCACTGGCGCTCCGGTCGCTGGGGCAGCTCGCGCCGGCGCCACGGCGGCGCGTACCCCGGGCGCCGCCGCCGCTGGCCCCGCGGCCGGCACTGGTGCAGCCGCCGGCCCTGCGGCCGCCGGCGGAAGCGGGACCGCCGCCTCCACGGCCAAGGGCCTCGAGTTCGGGGTCGGTCCGAACTGCCGCCCCGACAAGCGGATGAAGCAGATGTCGACGTATTCGCCTCCCTGTAACAACTGGGTGCCCGGATCGGACAACGGGGGCGCGACAGCGCGTGGCGTCTCGGCGGACAAGATCGTCGTGGTCCGCTACATCAACCAGGCTGATCCGGCTACTCAGGCAGCATTGCAAGCGGCGGGAGCCACCGACTCGCCCGAGGATCGGTTCCGCATCGATCGGGTACTGCTCAAGTACTTCAATCAGCACACCGAGACCTACGGCCGAGAGGTGGTCTTCAAGGAGATCAGCGCCACCGGCAAGGACGAGAACGACGCCGCAATGAAGTCCGACGCCCGAAAGATCGCCGAGGAGACGAAGGCTTTCGCCGTCATTCCCAACTCGGCATCGGGGCCGGCGGTGTTCGCCACCGAGTTGGCGCAGTTGGGCGTGCTTTGCCTGTGCACGACGTCGCAGTCAGAGAGCTTCTTCGCCAAGAACCCGCCGTACATCTTCGCCAGCTTGCCGACCCTCGAGGACTATTACACCCACTTCGCCGAATACATCGGAAAGCGCCTAGCCAACAAGAAGGCGAAGTATGCGGGCGACCCGACCGGTGTGATGCAGGCCAACGACCGCCGCTTCGGGCTCGTCTACCAAGAGGGCATCCGGGGCGTCGCCGACCCTGATCTGCGGGCCGGTCGCAACTTCTTCGTCAAGGAGTTGGCCAAATACGGCGTGACGCTGTCGGCCGACGTCGGCTACCTCTACGACCTGACCAAGGCCCCGAACGACTCGCAGGGCATCATCTCTACGATGGTCGACAAGAAGGTGTCGAACCTCTTGTTCGTCGGCGATCCGCTTACCCCCGTTTTCGTCACCAAGGAAGCGTCCCGACAGCAATACTTCCCGGAGTGGTTCATCAGCGGAACGCTGCTCATCGACACCTCGTTCTTCGGGCGGACCTACGACCAGGCCCAGTGGGCCCATGCCTTCGGAATCTCGCCGCTGTGGGTTTTCGGTACGAACCTCAAGTCGTCCTCGGGCTATCGCGCGTATCACCACGCGAAGCCGACCGCGCCTGAGGGGGAAGAAGGCATCGGCATCAACGTGTACCAGGCGCCGATTCAACTGCTCATGAACGGGATCCACATGGCGGGGCCGAACCTGACCGCCGACACGTTCGCCCAGGGGATCTTCAACCTTCCCAAGACCGGAGGGAAAGCATCGGCCCCGCTCGTCTACCTGACCAGGAAATCCCCCAACGCCATCAAGGACTTCACCGAGGTTTATTGGGAGAGCAAGCAGACCGGCAAGGACGAGG
This sequence comes from Acidimicrobiales bacterium, assembly GCA_046596935.1. Lineage (GTDB taxonomy): Bacteria > Actinomycetota > Acidimicrobiia > Acidimicrobiales > CADCTF01 > DATLED01. The sequence goes on along the minus strand of JBKJLN010000451.1, from coordinate 10,369 downwards.
TCAACAAGGACGGCGCCGGCATCCTGCTCAAGGCCGAGAAGGGCCGACGCTACGAGGCTGGCCAGTGGCCCGCGCAGGATCCGAAGGTGTTCGGCGACAACAACGGCGAGTCCATCTTCACCGATGACAATCCGCCGGGAGGGCCCGCCACCGTCCCCCACGAAGAGGACGGACACACCCACGATCCGAAGAAGCTCTGCCTCAGCTGCCCCTGAGGACGACCACAGTGTGAGGACATGTCCCGAGTAGATTGCTCGGGACATGTCCCACCTGCGGTGGCACGGCACCCGCCCGGAGTTGCACCGCCCCGTGCTTCTTGCCGCCTTCGAGGGCTGGAACGATGCAGGCGAGTCGGCGACCACGGCGGTGAAGTTCCTGGCCCGCTCACTCAAGGGTCGCCGCGTGGCCACGATCGACGCTGAGGAGTTCTACGACTTCACCGTCGCTCGGCCCCACGTTCGCCTCGACGACGGGATGACTCGGGCCATCGACTGGCCCGATCCTCAGGTGGAAGTGGCCCGCATGCCGAACGGGCGCGACCTCGTTCTCCTCACCGGCATCGAGCCGGCGCTGCGGTGGCGAACCTTCACCGGCGAGGTCGTCAGCCTGGCTCGCGAGCTCGGGGTCGAGATGGCGTTAACCCTCGGTGCTCTCCTGGCCGACGTGCCCCATACCCGCCCCGTGCGGGTGACCGGAACCGCCACCGATCCGGCGCTGGTCGAGGAACTCGGGTTCACCCGCTCTCGCTACGAGGGCCCGACCGGCATCCTCAGCATCCTCCTCGCCGGCTGCCAGGAGGCGGGCATGCGCTCGGCTTCGCTGTGGGCGACCACTCCCCACTACCTCCGCGAGACCCCCTCCCCCAAGGCTGCCCTCGCCCTCGTGCAGCGGGTGGGCGGCCTGCTCGAGTTCGGGGTCGACACCACCGAACTCGAGATCGCGTCGGCGGCGTACGAGCGCCAGGTCGACGACATGCTCGCCGGAGAGGACGACGTCGTCGATTACGTCCGCCGGTTGGAAGAGGACGGCGTCGACGACGACAGCACGGAGGGCCTCGACGACGAGAGCTTCGAAATTCCCTCCCAAGAAGCGCTGGCGGCCGAGGTCGAACGCTTCCTTCGCGATCAGAACTCCCCCGGCACCGACTGACCCGATCGGGCTATCCAACTCGTAGCCCGATCAGACCATTCGGACAATCCCCCTGTCGCTTGCTGGTCGCACGCGCCGATACCGCGAAGGATCACCAAGGGGGTGACAGGTGCGCCGTAGGAGTGGAGACAGATCGTCGTTCGACGACTCTGGCTTCACGCTGGTCGAGTTGATGGCTGCACTCACCGTGCTGACCATCGGCATCGTCGGGACGATCGGTGTGATGAACAGCGCCATCCGGGTGGCCGGCACCACCGGCGCGCGCTCGAAGGGCGTCGCCGTCGCCACCAAGCACATCGAGACCCTCCGCGCCGTGCCCTACGACCAGCTCGTGGTCGACTCCCCGACAGCCACTGTCGTCCCCTTCGATGACAAGGTCGGCAACCGGGTCTACCGGGTCACGCGCACGGTGGCCGACGAGGCCGAAGCCACGCCGACGCAACCATCGGGGGGCACGCCGGGCACCAAGGCGTACAAGAAGGGATACGTCTCGGTCACCTGGAACGACGAGTCGGGTTTTCACGAGGTCCACCAGACCACCCTGATCTATCCCGGGGGACGAGGACCGAGCGACGTTTCCAAGACCGTGACCTCGACCGGCAACAGCGGCATTCCCGATCCACCCACGGCGTTGGCGGGCGTGCCCGTGGCGACGGCAACGGCCATCGACCTGACGTGGCTGCCGCCGGCGGTGGTCGTGAACACGCCGCGCCCCGTCCGCTACATCGTGCGGTACGCGCGCGACCCGACCTTCCCGTCGACGCAGGTGCAGGAGGTGGCGGCCAACATCCCCGAATCCGTCACGCTGCTGCGGGTTCCCGACCTCGCCGCCGGCACGACCTATCACTTCCGCATCTACTCCCAGGCGTCCGACGGCACCCTCTCCACGTCGTATTCCCAGGCCTTGAACATCACCACCGTGGCCTCGACGGCCCTCAGCTGCACGGTGGGCGCCGCATCAGTGACGCCGTCGGCCGTCAAAAAGAAGAACGCGTCCCTCGGCGGCGGACTCGCGACCAGCCCGATCGTCATGATCAACACCGGTGGCGTGTGCACCGACACCACGTTCCGCATGGAGTACTCCCCCAGCGCGGGGGTGAACCGCGACATCCTCCTCACGCCCGATCTCGCCGGCTCGTACAGCGGCACGATCCCCGGCCTCACCGACTGGGATGTCGGCGACCACGCCATTGACATCTACAGCTACGTCCTGTCGGTCAAGACCAAGCGGGCGTCTCTGCGTCTGACCGTTTGCGCCCACAACAAGCAGACCTGCCCGTGATGAGCCGGACTCCTCGGGAGGGAAGTCAAGCGGGCTTCACGCTGATCGAACTCATGATCACCATGGCCCTGCTGTCGACGGTGATGGCTGCGATCTTCGGCGTGCTCGACAGCCAAACCAGGACCGAGCGACGGGTGCAGATCTTCGCCGACAATCAGGAGGTGCTCCGCCAGGCAATCGTGGCGATGCAGCGCGACATTCGCTCGTCCGAGCCTCTGAAGAAACTGCCCACCTCGCCGGATCCTGCTTGCCTCTCTTGCGGATACGCCCTCCGCATCGATCTCGATGTGTACGACAAGATCACCGACCCAACGCCGGTCCCCATTCGGTGGATCGTCGACACCGGTGCCAGGGAATTGCGACGGGAGGTCCTCGACACCGCCGGCAACCCCATCGCCGTCACCCACCGTCTGACGGGCGTCTCGAACGATTACGCCGTTCCGTTGTTCACCTTCTACAACGCCAACAGCAAGGCAACCAGCGGGACATCGACGGTCGCCGATGAAGACCTGGGGAAGTACAACCTCGTCAACACCAATCCAGCCGACATCGCCTCGTGCGCAGTACGCATCCGCATCGATCTCCTCGCCGCCCCGAAGCCCGGCCCGGCCCCGGCCCGCCTCATCTCCGATGCCCAGCTACGGAACCGGCTTCCCGGAGGAACCGGTTGCCCCGTCCTCAATCTGAACGGTGTCGGATGAGAAACCGGGTCCGCTCCCTCCGCTACCCGACCGAGCCGGACGACGCCGGTGCGGCACTGATCATGTCGGTGATCGTGATGCTCATCCTCACGACATTGTCGGTTGCCGTCCTCGGACGGACGCTCTCGGTCCTCAACTTCGTGCGCACCGGACAGGACTTCGACGCTGCGCTCGCCTCCGCCGATGCGGGCATCGCCGACGCGCTCTACAAGATCGACCAGAGCGCGCCGGCATCGTGGACGTCGACCTGCCCTGCCGCCAACGCCACCGCTCCCTGCCCCGTCGGCCAGTTCACCTACTGGGCCACGAAGAGAAGCGACACCGAGTACGTCGTATCTTCGGTCGGGACCGCCGGGAAATCGAAGCACGGGGCGCAGGTTCGAGTCGTGCGCACGGCCCAGTTCCCCTACGCCTTGTTCTCGAACGGCCCCCTCCACCTCGACGGGGCGGCGTCGGCCGGAAACGTGAAGGTTTCCTTCTACGCCGTCGCCGGATCGGGCGACGTTCGAGTTGGCTCGAACTCGACCGTCGTGTGCAACGGAACCCTCCCCTCCAACGTGTTGATCGACTGGTACCAGACGCAATCCGAGTGCCCGACGACCCGGGTCAACAAACTCGAGAAACCCCGCGACCTCACGATCCGCGAGCCGGTGGCCCCCCTGGGAAATCTCGATCCCAACTGGGAGAACTGCCCTTTTCCCAAGGACGTGCCGGTGGCCGCCGGCGTTCCCGGCGCGGCGCTGATCGGTTCGCTGCTCGGCACGCCCAGTACGACCACGGTGGTTGGCGGCGACTACGTCTGTCGGCGCGACGTGAGGATGCTCGGCACCGTCGTCCCGGCGACATCAGGGCCGCCCGTGAAGCTCTACATCCTGCCGAGAACCGACGCCGGCGTCGTCACCAACTACAAGCTCGACATGTCGGCGGCGATCGTCAACCCCGATTACTCAGCGACGCGATTCCAGATCTACAAGGCAGGCGACAAGCCGATCGTCCACAACACGGCGAGCGACGTGCTCACCTTCCGAGGCGTGCTCTTTGCGCCGGCCACGTCGATGACGATCAACGGCGGCAAACTCTCGTGGGCCGGGTCGATCAACGTCGGCCAGCTGACGGTCAACGGCGCCCCGAACCTCCAGATCGGCTACGACTTCGACCTCGCGACGTACCTCGGTCCCGACTGGAAGGTCAGCCGTTACCGCGAGATCCCTTCGTCCGAGGCGAAGTTCGTGACATGAGCTGCTGAATTGACGAGAAGCCTGAAGCACAGCCGCCGTCGCGCCGATAGAACTGACGTGTCCATCGACGACCGCGTCCGCGATGAGGGGCATGCGGAGGCCATCGGGCTGCACCACGTCATGCGGGCATTGGACGACGAGGACCCGACGTCATTGGCGATCGAACCGGCCACGGACGAACCCGCGATCGACGACCCCGACTCGATTGCCGCCATCCGAGCGCGCCTGGCGGCCCGGGGCTTGGTGGTCGGAGGACCGGCCGTCATCGTGCCCAACGGCGTACGACCCGAGCGGCCGGTGGTGCTCGACGACGTGCTCGCCGAGGCGGAGGGCGACCACCATCCGAACGCTGTCCCCGAGGACGACTGGGACGTCGTCTCCGAGGGCGGCCAGCTCGTGTCTGTCCGCTGTCCACAGTGCAACGGAACGCAACTCACGCCGATCGACGTCACCCGTTTTCGCTGCGCGGCCTGTGAGCGCGCCTGGCGCTGGGCGGTGTGCGAGAGCTGCGACGAGGTCGGCTTCGCCGTCGAGCGGCAGGAGAGTTGGCGGTGCAGGTGCAGCCACTTCACCCGAGCCTGGTGGCGGACCGACGTGGCCCGTCGCGAAGCCCACGTCATCGTGGCCCGCCGCCGTGACCTCACCGCCCAGGCGGATCGGGCGCTCGTACGCGCAGGGATGCGCAAGCGCCGGTGGAAGATCATCGCCGGCGGCGTGGCCGGCCTTCTCCTCGTGCTCGTCTTCGTCGCCAGCGTTCGCTCCGGCGAGAAAGGCCCGGCGGTCGGGACGGCCGAGACCTGCCGCCAGTTCGAGCGCCTCCGCTCCGACCTCGGCAGCGGCACCCTCGATGCCGCCGAACTCGACGCCAGCCTCGCCCGCCTCGCCGACGCCGCCAGCATCGCCGACACTCCCGTCCACGACGCCGCCACCCAACTCGCCGCCGTCGGCTCCCCCAGCAAGGCCGCCTTCCTGATCGCCCAGACCGACCTCGCCGACGCCTGCACCGCCTTCAACGCCAAGCGCTGACCTTCGTCAGGGGCGGCGGATGCCGTAGCGCTCGAGGACGGCGGCGGCGTCCGGGGCGACCAGGGAGAGGGCGTCGAGCACATCGCCGGTGGTCGTGACTCGGTAGGCCTGTCGAGCGACGAGCTGCCGGAGAGCGCAGTCGACCAGGTCACCCGACCCGAGGGCAGCTATGGCCTGTGCGCCCTGGACGTAGACCGAGCGGTAGTAGGCCGACTGCCGGGACTCCCAGAAAGTCATGGGCTCGCCGGCGTGGCCCTTGCCTTCGTCCGGAATGGTCTTGGCCTTGATGGCGGCCAGGGAGTTCTCGAACCGGCCCTCGGCGAAGGTGGCCAGCCCCTCGTCGATCCAGGGAGTGGACCCTTGGTTGGTCGCCACCAATCCGTAGAACCACATGTGGGCGACTTCGTGCGAGGTGGTCCGTCCGAGGGTGCCGGCTCCCTGCATGACATGCATCGGATACTCGATTCCGCCCGTGAGTTCCGGCGTCAGCGCCACCGAATACGACGGCCACGGATAGGCCCCATAGCGGCGGCTGAAGTCGTCGAGCACCGCCACCACCTTGGTGAGGTAGGGGTCGGCCGCGTCACCGAGGCGCCGGTCGACACCGACGGTCACCTCTACGCCACCATCGGCTTTTCCGGTGACGATGCGAAAATCGCCGACCGTCGCCGCCCAGTCGGGCACCCCGGAGGCAACCCAATGACCCGGCTTGTCGGAGACTCCCGTCGCCAGCACCGTCAGCCCTTCGGGCACGGATACGGTCACGTCGAAATCCGATGGAAGCGAGAGCGACGCCTCGGCGAAGGCCGAGGTGGGCGGATCGGTCGCCCATCCGATGCCGGGATGCCAGGCCAGAACGGGGAAGAACGAACCGAGGCGCACGGCGTTGCCGACGCGAGAGATCCGGTCGTTGTTCGCCGATGTCGGAAGCCGCAGCTGCCACGTCAGCTCGAGCTCGACCGTCTCCCCCGCAGCCACGGGACGCTTCAGGACCAGCGTCGTCGGGTCGGTCTGCTTCGACCCGTCGAGGCCGACGTCGATGCCGCCACCGGCGCGGGTGATCCGAGGGGCATTGGCCCAGAGGCGAAACACGATGCGGTCGGTGGGGATGTCAGGGGTGAAGCGCACCGTCTGCGATCCGACCACCAGTCCGTCATCCGGGCGGACATCGAGGGTGATCTTGTAGGTCGGGCGGTCGGTGCGGGGCGATTGGCGAGTGGGCACGGCTGGGCACGAGGCAGCCGCCGGCTGGGCCGGCGAGGGTGTGATCTGGGCCGGGCCGGTCACCTGGGGGGTCGAGCGGGGCACCGTCGGCGCCGGCCGCGTGGACGAAGTCGACGGGATGGACGGATCGGGTGCGACCGTTGTCGAAGCGTCCGAGGGCTCGGCCGCTGCAGTCGTCGTCGCTCCGGCGGAAGATGGCGTCGACGAGCGCCCCGCCGAGTCGCCCCGCTTGTCCGAAGCGCAGGCGCCGACAAGCCCCATCACCAGCACGAGCAGCCAGGCAGCTCGCATCGGTCGGATCATCTCCTCCAGCATGCCCGCCGGCCCGGTCGCCGAAGCGTTCAGGCGGCGAGGAGCGCGACCACCGGGGCAGCGATGCGACTCCCGGCCATCGAGCCCAGGAACGAGGCGTCGCCGAAGGAGAAGACGCCGCCGTCGGCCGCCACGAACCGGTAACCGCTGCCCGATGGGCTCGTCGCCATGCCGACGATCGGCTTCACCAGGGCGAGGTGCCCGGTGGAGCCGAGGAAGGTGGCGTTTCCGAAGGCGAAGATGCCGCCGTCACGCGCCACCAACCAGTACCCGCCGCCCGACGGCGTCGAGGCCATGCCGACCACCGGCTGGTTGAGACGGATGTTCCCGGTGGAACCGACGAAGGCTGCGTCTCCAAAGGAGAAGATGCCCCCGTCGGCCGCCACGAACCAGTAGCCGCCGCCCGAGGGCGAGGCGGTCATGGCCACAACCGGCTGGTTCAGGCGGATGTCGCCGGTCGAGCCGAAGAATGTCGCGACACCGAAGGAGAAGATGCCTCCATCGCGCCCCAGCAACCAATACCCACGGCCCGTAGGGGTCGCCGCCATGCCCACGATCGGCGCCGAAAGCCGTTGGTCGGACATGCCACCGAGCACCGGCGCGTCACCTCGCGCGATGACCGCTCCGTTGGCACTGACCATCCACAACCCGTCACCCGTCGGTGTGGCCGAGCCGCCGACGACCGGGCTGACCGGCGGGCTGACGGCGGCGATCGCCGCGGTGTCGCCGAAACTGGCAACGTTGCCATCGGCGCTGACGGCGCGATATCCACCGCCGGATGAGCCTCCACCGGAGGCTGCGCTCACCATCGGCTCGAGGGTGACGGGGCGCAGGTAGACCTGGGTGACCCAGAGCATGCCGTTGACCCGCACGGCGCCGACCCCGACGGCTGTGGGACCGGGCGAGGTCATGACGGCGTAGTGGCTGGGACTGGCAACGAAGGCCTGATGCACGCCGAGCGCTGTGGGACTGAAGCCGACGTTCTCCTTGAGCTGGTCGCCCGCCGGGGACTGGGCGGCGAGGCCTGCGTTGTGGGCCAAGGTGTCGGTGGACGCCATGTGAGCCGACCAGTTCCGAGCGATGGCCACGAGGCGAGCGTCGGTCACGAGGCTCGGAAGACCCAACGAAGATCGCAACCCGTTGAGCTGGCTGGTGACGATGGACTCATCGCCGAGGACATCAGCCGACGCCGGGCCGACCGTCGCCGACGTCAGTCCGAAGAAGACGATGAACAGAGCCAAACGGGCCCCGATGCTGCGTGTGGTCAGTCGCAAGACGGTGGACTCCGGAGTCGTCCCGCCAGGGAGGATCACGAAGAGAATACGGACATTTCCGACCGGATCCGAGGAATCGGGCCGATCTTCAGGCTCCCTTCAGGTCTCCGAGCGCCCGACAGGCTTCGAGCCCCATCTACCAGTCGCCTCCGCCCGAGTCTCCGCCACCGAAGTCGCCGCCTCCGCCACCGCCCCAATCTCCCCCACCACCACCGCCGAACATGCCGCCGCCACCACCTCCGCCCCAGCCGCCGTCCGTGCCCTCGGGCCGGTCGTGGCCGCCGCCACCCCACCCGAAGCCGCCGCCCCAGCCGCCGCCCCCGCCGAGCATCTGGCCGAGCAGCAGCCCGGTGAACAGGCCGTTGCCACCGAAGAAACCTCCGCCTCCCCAGCCCCCGCCGTGCCCGCCGTATCCCGCGTAGACGGGCTGGCGCTGCTCGTCGAGTTCGACGGCGGGTTCGCCGTAGGGGCCAGGACGTTGCAACTCCTCCGGTGGCGGCGGCATCTCGTGGCCCCGGATGGCTGCCCGAGCCCGGGCCATGGCGTACTGGGCCTCGGTCATGCCCCGCCGCACACGCGGCGGATCATCGACCGAGTCGATGGTGTCGATCGCCGCCTGGGCCCACTTGAAGCGGGCGACGCCGGCTTCGTAGTCATCCCGAGCCTCGGGCTTGAGGGCGACTTCGGGCTCGAGTCTCAGAACGTCGTCGGCGAGGACGGCCAGTTCGGAGCGCAGATCGTCCTGTTCGCCGGTGAGGTACTGCTTGACCTCAGCGTCCTTCTTCTTCTTTCGCCGGAAGAGCCAGAACCCACCGCCGGCCAGGCCGCCGAGCAGGAGGAGGCTCCCAGCCCCGCTCCCCTTCTTCTCATTCGTCGACGAGCCCGACCCGGTCGAGGTCGGTGCACCCGACCCCGAACCTCCCCCGCCGGCCTGCACGTCCTTCACCCGACGAACGAATTCGAGCAGCACGGCGGCGGCGCCATCGTTCTTGGTGTCGTTGAACACCGCCGTGGCGATCTGCCCCGCCTGACCCTGCGGAAGGGAGTTGCTGGCGGCGCGGAACCCCTTGCCGGTCACGACGGCGTACGTGCCTTTGAAGCCAACCGCCTCACCCAACGCGCCGGGAAGGGCGTTGAGTCCTCCGCTCACCTCGCCCTCGGCGGAGGTCGGGAGAACGGCGACGAAGATCGGCGCGTTTCCCTCCTGTATCGCCTCGCGAATCTTTCGGGCCTCGGCCTCGTCGAGGGGACGCTCGGCCAGCGGGTGGACGAACACGGGGTCCCGCTTCAGTTGGGTGGCGGCCTCATCGAGGACGGGCCCCGACGTGACCGATCCGACGAGCAGGGTGAAAGCGGCCAGCAACATGCGCACCCCGGAGTTGTACCCCACTCGCCCGACGCGTTCCTACGACGCACTCCCCTTGGACTCACTTCTCCGAAGCCGGCGCCTCCGCCTGACGTCGAAGCCCCTCGACCAGCGACAACGGCTCGGGCATGCACAACTCCGCACGCGCCACCGAGGGATCGGCCCACGTCTGCACCGGCTCCCCCGGTCGCTGCTCGACCCAGCTCACCGTCGGCCGCCCACCGGTCACCTCCTCGAAGGCGTCGACCATCGCCTCGGCTCCCACCGGGCGGCCGGATCCGAGATTGGCGACGAAGACGGCATCGGGTTCGACGGCGACGGAACAAGCGGCAAGGACGGCGTCGGCGACTTCGTCCACATAGGTGAAGTCGCGTACGAACGGAAACAGCCGAACCGCTTCCCCGGCCAGCATTCGGGCCAGCAACATGTCGCTCCGCTGTCCCGGTCCGTACACGGTGAACGGACGGAGGATGACCCGCTCCAGGGAGCCGGGCCCGTCGCGCAGCACCGACTCGGCATTGACCTTGGAGGTGCCGTAGGGCGAGAGCGGCGCCAGCGCACGGCCCTCGCCCGCCGGTACCGGACATTCGCCGTAGACCGACGAGCTGGAGACGAGCACGAGGCGCCGCACCCCCGCCGCCACCGCCGCGGTCATGACGTTGGCGGTGCCGTCGTGGTTGGTCCACCTGGCGGCGCTCACCGGGGTCGGCCCCTCGCTGAACCGGGCCGATGACTACCGGCGGACCAACCACGACGGCACCGCCAACGTCATGACCGCGGCCTTGGCGGCGGGGGTG
>JBKJLN010000250.1:0-10504 GCA_046596935.1 Acidimicrobiales bacterium | reverse complement strand
GTCGGGGCCGCCGCGGCCGCCGGCGATCCCAAAGCGCGCAGCCTCGCCCTCACCGGAGCAACCTTGGAAATGGTGGCCCACGGACTCATCACCGGCGCGCTCTTCCTGCTCGCCGGGTCCGTACTGAAGCGGAGCGGAACATATGAGTTGGACCAGCTCGGGGGCCTGGCGGCCCGGGCACCCGCCTTCACCGCGACACTCGGCATCGCCGCCTTCGCCAGCCTCGGCCTTCCCGGTCTCGCCGGCTTCGTGGCCGAATTCCAGATCTTCGTCGGAGCCCTGGCCATCCGACCCGTTCTCGCAGGCATCGGGCTGCTTGGGATCGTGCTCACCGCCGCGCTGTTCCTCCGCATGCTCCAACAAGCCCTACTCGGGCCCCTGCCCGAACGACTGGGAACATGGCCCGACCTGAGCCGCGGCGAAACGATTGCCATCACCTCGCTCGTGGCGTTGGTCGTCGTGATCGGCGTCACGCCCGGCTGGGTGCTCTCGGTCATCGACGCCGCCGCCCGCGCCGCCACCACCGGCGGGAGCTAACTCGATGGAGAACACCGGCGGCACGTCGATGTCGATGCCGGTCGGCGACATCACCCCCGAGTTGGTGCTCCTCGTAGGCAGTGTTGCCGTCCTTCTCCTCGCGCTCGCCGTCCGGAGAAGCCGACAAACGTGGGCGGCGTGGGCGGCGCTGGTCGTGCTGGGCGCCACGGCCGCCGTCACCCTCCCAATGCTTGGCGGGGAACAGGGCTACACCTTCTTCGATACCTATGCCGTCGACGACGCGGCCGTCGTCGCGAAGCTCGTCGTCCTCGCAGTTACTGCGCTGGTCGTGCTGCTATCGGTCGAATGGATGGCCGAGGACCATCGCCGCGGGGAGTACTACGCGATCCTCCTCTTGTCGGCGCTCGGCGCCGTCGTGCTCGCGGGTGCGGCCGACCTGATGGAACTCGTCCTGGGAGTCCTGTTGTCATCCGTGACCGGTTACGTGCTGGCCGCCTATCACCGAGCCTCGGCGCGGTCGACGGAGGCGGGGGTGAAGTACTACCTCCTCGGCGCGCTCACCAACGCCGTGCTGTTGTATGGCGTCGTCCTGCTGTTCGGCCTCGGCGCAACGACGTCCTACACCGGGGTGAAAGAAGCATTGGTCGGGAAAGACACCGTCGCTCTGGTCGCAGGCACGGTGCTCGTCCTCGTCGGCATCGCGTTCAAGCTTGGCGCCGTGCCGGCACACGCTTGGGTCCCCGACGTCGCCGACGGCGCCCCTGCCCCTGCAAGCGCCTTCCTCACCGCTGCGCCCAAGGTCGGAGCATTGATCGCCTTGGCCCGTTTCGTGGCGATCATTCCCGAACACTCCGTCGGATGGCGTCCTGTCGTGGCCTTGCTCGCAGCCGCGACCATGACCATCGGCAATCTCTCCGCCCTCCAACAGGTCGACATCCGCCGACTCCTCGGATGGTCAGCTGTCTCACAAACGGGTTACGGAATGATGGCCATCGTCGCCATCGGCAGAAGCGACCTCGCCATACCTGCGTTGCTCTACTTCACGGCCGCCTACGCCGCTGCCAACCTCGCCGCCTTCGGGGTCGTCACCCAACTCCGAGGCCGGACCGCAGTCGACGACTACGCGGGAATGGCCCGGGCTCGGCCGTGGCTTACCGTCGCTCTGGCCATAGCCTTTCTCTCATTCGTCGGGATTCCGCCACTCGCAGGCTTCGCCGCCAAGCTGACCCTCTTCGGCGCAGCCGTCGACGCCGGGTACACGTGGCTCGCCATCGTTGCCGTGATCAACACGGTGATCTCCCTTGCCTACTACCTCCGAGTCTTGGGCGTAACGCTGTGGCAGCCGGCACACGCGACGGCGCCTGCGTCACGACCAATTGTTGCTGTCCTCGGTCCGGGCGCCGCCACCGCCACCGGGATCTCGGCCGTGATCGTCGTAGCGCTCGGCCTCGGCGCACAACTCGCCTTCGGCCATTTTCGCGTGTCGGAACTCCTGCCCTGGTGATGTCGGCGCGCTCCGCGTCGGGGCTCCGAGGAGGCCGGACGAATAGGGGTGCGACGGTGTGTCGCTTTCAGGGCTCAGAGCGAGCCGCACCGTCCATCGCGCTCGTGATCTCGCCTGCGCGCAGCACGAGCCGGAAGGTCGGACGTTGCCCGGTGTTGACCAAGTCACCCCGTATGGTCTCGTTCCGTTCCGTTACCGGGTCGGCTACCAAACGAATATCTCCGCCGAGGCCCTTGCCCCGATCTCGACAGCGGCGACACGCCCCAGGACACCCGGGCGGTCGCGCCGGCTCAGTGTGACTCGGCACTCCACTCGGCCGGGATGATCATCACCGGCCGCGACGACCGGTGCGCCACCTTGTACGTGACGCTGCCGAGCAGCCGGTCACTCAGGTCGCTGTGAGCGTGCTTTCCGAGCACGATCATGTCGACACGCCGCTCTTCGGCGATGCGCAGCAACGCCCCGTCGACTGACTCGTCCTCCACCAACATGGCCTCGTGTTTGGTACCGGCCACCTGGAGGGGTTCCATCCACTCATGCTCCAGCCTCCCGCTCAGCTTTTCGCGCCACGAGGTAAGCCCTGTCGGCGGGAGATCACGCCAGAATTCCAGCGAGGGCGTGAGTACGTGCACAGCCACGACCACGCCGTCGGCGCCGACTTGTTCCGCCGCCCATTGCAACGCATGTCGGGCCGCGGGCGAACCATCGACTCCTACGAGAACGGTGTGGGTCAACATTGCTGCTCCTCTACGCGGCCGGTGAACAGCCCACGACTCGAGGTCGCGGGGCTCCGAATGGACCCTGTGGGACCCTCGTAGTGTCCCGATGCAAACGCTGCCGATGGCCGGAGCACCACTTCCCGGAATCCGCAAGCTGATCAGCGGGCCGATTCGACACGACTCTGGGTCCACTCGTCATGTCGCCGCCACGGTACACCGGGCTTGGGACCAATGCCCTCCGGGTGAGAACGTGGCGATGTGGATCCGATGGTCACGGTGGTGGCGTTCGCTGCGACCTTGCTCGTCGCCGTCCTGGTATCCGCAGTCGCAAATCGCAGCGTGTTGTCGACTGCGGTCGTGTTCCTCGTCGCGGGTTTCCTTCTCGGAGATGGCGTATTGGGCATCGTGTCGGTCAGACCCGAGGATCCAGCCGTTTCGACGTTCGCTGCGCTGGCGCTGTTCAGCATCTTGTTCAGTGACGGGATGAAGGTCACGACCAAGGATCTGCGCGACACCCACCATCTTCCGCTGCGAGCGTTGCTGATCGGACTTCCCCTCACACTCGTCCTCACCGCCCTGCTCGCGCATGTCGTCGTCGGGATCCCGTGGGCGAACTCGTTCCTACTCGGTGCGGCACTGAGCCCGACCGACCCGGTCTTCGCCGCCACGTTGGTGGCCCGGCCCGAGGTTCCTTACCGCCTCCGCCATCTGCTGAACGTGGAGAGCGGACTCAACGATGGCCTCGCATTGCCGGTCGTGGTCGTACTCCTCGCCGTCGTTGGAGGCGGACAGATCCATGCCGCCCGGGTCGCTGCCGAGCTCACCGGGGGTGTCGCACTCGGACTGACCGTGGCGCTGGGCGCCGTCCGCCTCGAGCGCCTACGGCCGTTCGCGGCGGCGACGCTCTATGAGCCCCTCAATGCGTTTGCGATCGGTCTGCTCGTTCTCGGCATTGCCTCACTCACCGGCGCCAATGAGTTTCTCGCCGCATTCGCCGCTGGCGTCACGGTCGCCACCGTGAGTCCGGCGATCCGTCAAGCGTTCCACCAATTCGGGGAGCTGATCGCTGAACTGTTGAAGCTGGCAGCGCTCCTGCTGTTCGGCGCGTTGATTTCGCCAACCTTCCTCGCTGGTATCTCGATACGTGGCTACTTGTTCGCCGCGCTCGCCCTCCTCGCCGTTCGGCCCGTAGCTCTCGGAGTTGCCCTGATCGGTGCCAAGCTCACCCGACTCGAGAGAGTCACCGCCGCGTGGTTCGGACCCAAAGGGTTCGCGTCCGTCGTCTACGGCCTTCTCATCCTCGAATCCCGCATCGCCCGCCGCGACGAGCTATTCCACCTGATCGCCGTCGTGATCGTTTTGTCAATCATCGCCCACGCATCAACCGACGTTCCCGTCGCCGGATGGTTCCGAGATCCATCTCCTCGACCCGGGAGCGATCATGACGGGCAGCGCTGACAAGGGCGCAGCTACCGTGGCGCGTATGGCGCGCTGGATGCGAGTCCGATAACGGGTTGGGGTCTGCGCTCATCGTCGTCACAGAGGCTTGCGGCACCCCTCGGGCTCGCTGTCCAGTACGAGCAACCAACCGGCCCGTCAGCTCTACCAGCGTAACAGCGATTCGTGCCACGGCGGCGATGGACGCGGTACAGGTCAGGGCCCAACCCTCGAACACGTCGGCCGGCCTCGGTCGACTACTACCTCTCGACCGGACGCATGCCCCTCACCGTCGTCGGACGCCCCGATGCGAAGGGAACACCGATCCAGCCCCCGCCCGCCGTCAATCGCAGCCGACCCGCCCGAGACCCGAAATCCCACATCTGCGATCCGGCGGGCTCACCCAAGGCGGCGGTCTCTTCCGAGTCAACTGCACGGCATGCCGTGCCTCGGCCGGAGATTGCGGCGCTCTGGTGCAACGCGAGGCGCCGCGCCGCACCCGGCCATCGCCATCCAGAGCGCCGAAGTGGTTCGAGTCGGTCCGGGCCAGATACCAGAGTTCGGAGTGGCGTCGCTCACCGAGGGCCAGGTCGCATCCGTGGTTGCATCCGCCCGCTACCTGGATCACCCCAACGACCGGGGCGGGCGTCCGCTGCTGCTCCTCGGCCCGGTGGCCGATGGGGCGACCGCGCTTCTCCGATTGGCGTGCTTGATCGGCGTGACCTTGTGGATCGGGAGCCGAGAATGTTCAGTGCCTCGGTCGCGGGTAACCCCTATGGTGGCGCAGGTGAAGGTGCTGGTTGCGCTCGACGGTTCGCCAGTGTCGATGCACGCCGGCCGTGAGGCCGTGCGGCTCTTCGCACGCGCGGGTGTGGAATTTCTCGTGATAAACGTCGCCCGCACTCCCACCTCCTGGATCAATCCAACCGGGTTCGGTGGAGTCGCTGCCATGCCGACGCTCGACCTTGAACAGCTCGCCGAGCCGTCTGAGTCCGACGTCGGCGCCACCGCAATACGGGCGGGCATCGATGACGCCGAGGTGCTCACCGACGTCGGCGACCCTGTCGAGTGCATATGCGCGGCCGCAGAAGACCACGATGTCGATGTCGTCGTCGTCGGGTCCCACGACCGTGGCGTGCTGTCCAGGCTGATCAACCCGTCGGTCGCAGCGGGCGTGGTGCGGGGCACGTTCCGCCCAGTCCTCGTCGTCGGCGGCACACCGCCAAAACTGACTGGCGCCACCCGGTAGACACCATTGTTGATTGATGGGGTCCCGTTGTCGCGATCCGCCAGCGCGAGGCGGATTGCGAGACACTGGGACGTGGGCCTTCGACTGAGCTCGTTAAGGGAACGGGTCCGGGCGAGCTTGTTCTTCATTCCCATGCTGGCAGTAATCGCTGCCGTCGTCTTCGGGCTCGTCTCCCTTGGCTTGGACCGACACCTCGATCCAGCGACCGATTTACCGCTGGGGTTCACATCGACCGTGGACAGCGCGCGGTCCGTCCTGAGCACAGTCGCCGGCGCAACCATCACGTTCGCTGGAATCGCCTTTTCGATCTCGTTACTCATCATCCAACTCGCATCGAGCCAATACTCGCCACGCGTCGTGCACACCCTGTTCCGTGACCCGTTCAACAAGCGGGTGATGGCCCTCGTCGTAGGCACCTTCACCTACTGCGTCATCGTGCTGCGCTCCGTGCGATCACCGCTCGAAGACGGCGGCAGCCCCATAATCCCGAACCTTTCCGTGGCCATCGCCGTCCTGCTGGGAATCACCACGATCCTCGCTATCGTCGCCTTCATCAACCACAGCGCCCACACGATGGACGTGAGCGAGATCCTCGACCGGGTCAGCCGCGAGGCCATCGTTCACATCCGTGACGAATGGAAGTCGGACTCCAGCGGCGACGCTCGGCTCCATCCTGTGCCCATCGTGCAGGAACCCGTTCACACCGTTCTCTTCGAACGGAGCGGATGGGTCCAACAGGTCGACCTCGCCAAGCTCCTCGAATGCACACCCGACGACACGGTGGTGCGCCTCGACACCTTTCCCGGTCGCTATGCCGTGGAAGGAACACCGTTGTGTGCGCTGTCGCCGCCACCGGCCGACCGCGACGAGGTCGAACAGGGATTGCGCAGGGCCGTCGGCGTGGGCGCCACGCGCACGATGCAACAAGACGTGTCCTATGGACTGCGCCAGCTGGCCGACGTGGCGCTCAAGGCGCTCTCACCCGGCATCAACGACCCGACGACTGCTCAGGACGCTATCTTCCACGCCACCGCCGTGCTCGGCGAACTCCTGCGGAGGGACCCGCCACCACGGGTCCGTTCGGGACGGCGCGGTACCCGATTGCTCCTCGTCGAGCAGCCGGACCATGCCGATCTCATAGGCCTGGCCTTCGACGAGGTCCGGCGCGCCGCCGCGACGTATCCGGCGGTGTGCATCTACCTCCTCGAAGCGCTGCACCTCCTCACTGAATGCGTCGTCGCCGTGGGACTCAGCGACCGCACCCCGCCGCTTCGAGATCAAGCTCGTCTCGTCGTCGCCGGGTGCGAGCACGCCGGCGTCCTCGCCGAGGACGTGGACCAAGTGCGCTCCGCCTTCGACGATCGTTTCGGGTCGGTCGACTTCGCCCGCGATCATCGGTGAAAGGGCCGGCATCTGGCCCGTCGCGCCGCCGTCGTGCTGGATGAGTCCTGCAGGACCGCCGAAACTGGCCGGTCGATGTACCGATGCGGGTAGAGCGGCGAGAGATGCACCCAACCTCGACGGTCGAACAATGGGCCCTTCCGGGCCGCGCTCCTCGGCATCCGCCACGTCGGAACGTGTGAAGAGCTACCGCAAGTGATCCGAGAGGAACCGGCCGGCACCCGGTCGGCCGCGCGAGCGAAGCGGCGGCAGGCCGGCAGAGGGGTAGAAGCGCTGCTGGGACAACGGCGAAAGCTCTTCCGACTCCTACGCTGATGCGATGACGGCCGGGGGCTCAGGGTGGAACACGATGTGTTGCACAGGTCGCTGTTGATCAGCTTGTTCGCAAGGTCGAGGGCCTTTCGTCTGTCAACGAGCTGTTCAAGCGCCGCTGAGAATCAGGCTGGAATCTCGATATCCCGATCACCCCAGGCGAAGGCGGAGCCGATCACCCTCGGATGTTCGGTGTTGGTCGCCGGCGCCGGCCTCCGACTCGGCGGTGCCCGGCGCAGCTCGGGCGACGAGTTGGATTGTCGAACCACGCCCCCGACTCGGCCACAGTGTGCCCAATTTGCCTTCGAATCGGGCGGTCTCGTCTTTGTCTCCCTCCGATGAAGGGTGTTCGGAATAGATGGCGATACACCCCTGCAACCGACCGCGGCTGCCGGTGCCGGACGTTGACAACGATCTGATCGCTTGATCACGGATCATCGCTTTGGGGCGGGTACCGTCAGCGGCACACGGCTTCGACGCCGCCGGTCCTGGACTGGACCAACCTGAATTCGCATTTGGGTTCGCTCCGCTCTGAGAACAAGTCACGGGCGCCCGGTTTGCTGCGGGTTGGCCGCCGAGAGGGACAGCTGATGACATCACCGCAACCGGCCGAGTCGAAGGGCACTATTGGGTACTTCGCGGCAGTCTCCATCGGCGTAGGGGGCATGGTCGGCGGGGGCATCTTCGCCGTCCTCGGACTCGCCGTCGGAGTCGGAGCCGGCGGAACGTTCATCGCATTTCTTGTCGCGGGAATGGTCGCCCTCGTGACGACCTATTCCTACGCCCGACTCTCGGTTGCGATGCCTTCGGACGGCGGCACGGTCAGCTTTCTCAACGCCGCCTTCGGCACCGGCAGTGTCACCGGCGCGCTCAACGTGTTGCTGTGGCTGTCCTACGTGATAACCACCTCGCTCTACGCCTACGCGTTCGGTTCTTACGGCGCCACCTTCCTGCCGCGATCGGCCGCATCCGTCAGCCTTCATGTGCTCATCTCTGCGTCGATCCTCGTAATCACCGGCCTGAACGTTCTGAGCGCGGAGCTGATCGCGGTCGCCGAGGACTACATCGTGGCCGCCAAGGTCGCCATCCTCGTCGGCTTCGTGGCGTTCGCACTCACAAAGGCCGACCTCAGCGCATCGGCTCCTTCGGAATGGAAGAGCCCCGGTTCACTGATCGCTGGGGGAATGTTGATTTTCGTTGCCTACGAAGGCTTCGAGCTCATTGCCAACGCCGCCGAGGACATAAAGGACCCGAAGCGTGCGATCCCTAGAGCTCTTTACACATCCGTCGGGTTCACGATCGTGCTCTACATGTTGGTTGCGGTCGTGACGGTCGGACTCCTGAGCCTCGACGCAATCGCCAGGGCTTCCGACTTCGCCCTCGCGGAAGCGGCCAAGCAGGTCTGGGGTGGAATCGGGTTCGACTTAATCGTCGTGGCTGCGCTCCTCTCGACGGCGTCGGCGATCAACGCCACGCTCTACGGTACGGCACGTCTCAGCGTCGAGATCGCACTCAACGGTGAGCTTCCTTCCGAGCTCGAGAAGAAGATCGCCGGCAAGCCGCTCGTCGGGTTGTTCCTGACCTCAGGGGCTGCACTCGCGATCGCCAATCTCGTTCCGCTCGCCGCCATTTCCTCGCTTGCCTCGGCTGGGTTTCTCATCATCTTCACGAGTGTCAATCTGGCCAATGTTCGGCTGGCCGACCGCACAGGGAGTCGAAAGTTCGTCTCCGGCACCGGTGCCGCGATGTGTGCGGGCGCACTTATCGCCTTGATCGCTCACATTGCCGACGACCGCCCCCAAGACCTGGTGTTGCTGGGTGGACTCCTGGTGCTGACCTATGCCGGGGAGGCCACGTATCAGCGGCGGCGGCGATAACGCCGGCACTGACAGAGCCGCGTCTCGAACCGATGCCCCATGGAGTTAGCGCCGAGGAACTGGTCGAACGCGTGCGTCACACGAACGGGCGGACTCGTCTCGCTGTGCAAGCGGGCCAAAAGCCGTCGCTGCGCATCCACGTGCGCTCATTCGGGGCCATCAGAAACGTCCTTAGGGCCGTCGAAGTGATCGCCGACCAGACTTCCCGGCACGCCGATCGAGCAGCGTACTCCCGGGTTGTCACCGTCGCGGGTCGCCATTGGCTGCAGCGCTACAGTTGCTGCCGTCATGCAGGCATTGGAGAACCACGACGAGATCGGCAGGGCGCTCTTGCGGGCCTCGCGCGCCCTGGTGGGGATCGCCGCCCGGTCACTTGCCGACATCGACGACGTGACGCTGCCCCAGTTCCGCGCCCTGGTGGTGCTCTCATCACCAAACACGACTACGAGTGTGTCGACGCTCGCCGCGGCCCTCGACATTCATCCGACGACCGCCACTCGGCTGTGCGACCGACTCGTCGACAAGAAGCTGCTGCGCCGCGATCCCCACCCCGACGATCGACGAACCATCGACCTCCACCTCACCACCACCGGTCGGCGGCTCGTCGCCCGTGTCACCGCTCGCCGGCGACGCGACCTGTTCGCCGTCGCCGCCCGCATGCCCGCCCCGGCAGCCCGCGCCGCCGTCGATGCCCTCGAAGCCTTCGCCGACGCCGCTGGCGAATCGTCGGAGTCGGTCGACCTGTTCGGGTGGAGCGACTCCCGCGCCGCCAACGAACCGTGAACCGTCCTCTGTGGTGGCCGGCGGCCGGTGACCCCACCGGCCGGCCGAACCGAGAACGGCTCGCAGCCCTCTCCCGCCGCTCACGCCAGGTCCTGTTGCTGGCCGGGGTCACTGGTGTACTCACCGGACTCGTCGTTGCCGGATTCGATTGGCTCACCGCCGAGGTCCTCTTCGACCGTGTCCGCACACTTCCGCTCGCCGCCCGCGCCGGCGCCCCACTGCTCGGCCTCTTCTTGGCCGCAGGGTTCCTTCGCCTCGGGGGCCGGGGGACGACGCCCGGGACGGCCGACGAGTACATCCGGAACTTTCACGACCGATCCGGCCGTCTCGCGCTACGACAGGTGCCCTGGAAGATGCTCGCTGCCGTGGCCACCCTCGGCCTCGGAGGTCCGCTTGGCTACGAGGGACCGTCGATCTACGCCGGTGCCGCGGTCGGCGACGGCCTCCAGCGCCGGCTGCGCCGTTTCTTCACCGCCGAAGACACCAAAGTGCTGCTCGTCGCCGGTGCCGCCGCCGGCGTCGCTGCCATCTTCAAGGCGCCGGTCACCGGGCTCGTGTTCGCGCTCGAGGTGCCCTACAAGGAAGATCTTGCCCGCAAGATGCTGCTGCCCGCTGCCATCGGGGCGGCTACGAGCTACGTCGTGTTCGCCGCGGTCGCCGGAACTCAACCCCTGCTGCCGATCGCCGGACAACCTCCGTTCAACTTGCGCGACTTGGGCGGCGC
>JBKJLN010000184.1:0-3717 GCA_046596935.1 Acidimicrobiales bacterium | reverse complement strand
GGCGCCACCGGGGATGGCCCACGCCCAGCCGCCAGGCCCGGGATTTCCCGAGCACGCACCGTCGGTGTACACGGTCGTCATCCGCATCGGAACCTAGCGGCGATCCGTACACTCACTCCATGTCCGAGGATCTCGATGACGCCACCCTGTCGCTGGTAGCGCACAACCTTCGGGGAGCCATTGGCATCGCCGTCGGCGCAACGAGGACAGTACGGCTGCGCTGGGCAAGGCTGGACGAGGCCCGACGGGACGAACTGTTGCAGCTCGCGGAACGGGGGATGGCCCGGGTCGACGACGCCGTGTTCGGCATCGCTCGCGGACTTCCGGCGGAGGTCATCGCTGACCTCCAACGTTCTTTCGAGGTCAACGGGGAACTTCGCCCGGCACCGCCGTCTGGGCTCTTCCCCGTGGCCGACAACGAGCTCGACCGGCTGGCCGCACTGCAGCGCTACGACGTGCTCGACCAACCCCCGGCTGATGACCTTGATGCCATCGTCCGTCTGGCGGCGCAGATTGCGGGCAGCTCCGGGGCCGCCATCAACCTCGTCGACGCGGATCGCCTGTGGCAGGCCGCGTCCTTCGGGAATGAGCGCACCGAAGTGCCACGCGAAGAGTCGATGTGCGCCTTCGTCATGTTCGAGGGAGGAAGCGTCAACATTCCCGACTCGAGCGTTGATCCGCACTTCGTCAACCACCCCCATGTCAACGGCGACAAGGGCAGTATCAAGTTGTACGCCGGCGTCCCTCTGGTCGCCCCGGTCGACCATGTCGTGGGCATGATCTGCGTGTTCGACGAAGAGGTCCGCGTCCTCGAGCCACACCAGATCTCCGCGCTCGAGGATCTCGCTCGGATCCTTACGTCGTTGTTCGAGGAGCGCGCGCTCGCCGCCGATCTCCGCCGCTCGGCCATCTGGCAGAACGAGCTGATCGAGGACCTCGAGCGCGAGCGGCGCCGCAATGAGCACCTCCTCGATCGCCTGGGGTCAGAAGCAGCTGGCGACCCCTTAGCCTGAACGGGTGATCTTCGACGGGTTCTCTCACCAGCTCCCCGACATCGATCCGGAGGTCACGGCCGAATGGCTCGACTCCTTCGACGCCGTGGTCGACACCCATGGACGCAACCGAGGCCGCTTCTTGTTGATGAAGTTGCTCGAGCGAGCTCGCGCATTGCAGGTGGGATTTCCAGCCACGGTCTCGACGCCCTACTTCAACACCATCTCGCCTGATCAGGAGCCCTGGTTCCCGGGGGACGAGTTCATGGAGCGCCGCATCCGCGCCTTCATCCGCTGGAACGCCGCCGTCATGGTCACGCGTGCGAACGCCCTCTCGGAGGGAATCGGCGGACACCTCTCGACCTACGCGTCGTCGGCCAGCCTCTACGAGGTCGGCTTCAACCACTTCTTCCGGGGCAAGGAAGACGGCCTTCCCGGCGACCAGATCTATTTCCAGGGCCACGCCGCCCCCGGCATCTACGCCCGCGCCTTCCTCGAGGGTCGACTCCATGAGTCGCAACTCGACCGCTATCGCCAGGAACTGAGCGGCGAGGGGCTGTCGTCGTATCCCCACCCCCGCCTCATGCCCGACTTCTGGGAGTTCCCGACGGTGTCGATGGGGCTCGGGCCGATCAACGCCATCTACCAGGCTCGTTTCAACCGCTACTTGCACCACCGCCGGCTCGCCGACACGTCGAAGTCGCGCGTCTGGTGCTTCTTGGGCGACGGCGAGACCGACGAGCCAGAGTCACTCGGCGCTCTCTCGGTGGCTGCCAGGGAACAACTCGACAACCTCACGTTTGTCGTCAACTGCAACTTGCAGCGACTCGACGGGCCGGTGCGCGGCAACGGCAAGATCATCCAAGAGCTCGAGGCCGTGTTCCGGGGTGCCGGCTGGAACGTGATCAAAGTCGTGTGGGGATCGAAGTGGGACGACCTGTTGGCGCGAGACGTCGACGGCGTGCTTCTCAACAAGATGAACACGACTGTCGACGGCGAGTTCCAGAAGTACGCCGTCGAACCCGGGTCCTACATCCGGGAGCACTTCTTCGGCCCCGACCCCCGCCTGCGCAAGCTGGTCGAACACCTCAGCGACGACGAGCTTCGCACCTTGCCGCGAGGCGGCCACGACTACCGCAAGCTCTATGCCGCCTACAAGGCAGCGACCGAACACCAGGGTGCCCCGACCGTGATCCTGGCCAAGACGGTGAAGGGGTGGACGCTCGGCCCCGAGATCGAAGCTCGCAACGCGACCCACCAGATCAAGAAGATGACCAAGAAGCAGCTGGCTCTGTTGCGCGACCGGCTCTACCTCCAGGACGAGGTTCCCGACGCCGCCCTCGACGCCGACATGCCCCCGTATTACCGGCCCGCCGAAGGATCGCCCGAATACGAGTACCTCATGGAACGCCGCCGCAGCCTCGACGGGCCACTCCCCTCGCGCGTCGTGCGGAAGGCCACGATCCCCCAGCCGGCGGCTGCCGCCTTCGACGAGTTCCTCGGTGGATCGGGCAAGCAGGCGGTTTCGACCACCATGGGATTCGCCCGGCTTCTCAGGAACCTCCTACGCGACAGTGCCATGGGCGCCCGAGTCGTTCCGATCATTCCCGACGAAGCCCGCACCTTCGGCATGGACGCCCTGTTCTCCGAGGTGAAGATCTATGCGCCGTTCGGACAGCTCTACGAGCCCGTCGACGCAGCCATGCAGTTGTCGTACCGCGAGAGCCAGCAGGGCCAGATCCTCGAGGAAGGCATCACCGAAGCCGGGTCGATGTCGTCGTTCACCGCCGCCGGAAGTGCGTACGCCACCTTCGCCACGCCGATGGTGCCCTTCTACATCTTCTATTCGATGTTCGGTTTCCAGCGGACCGGCGATCTCATCTGGGCCGCCGGCGACCAGCGGGTGCGAGGCTTTCTTCTCGGCGCCACCGCCGGCCGCACGACGCTCAACGGCGAAGGCCTGCAGCACGAAGACGGCCACTCGCTCGTCCTGGCGTCGACGATCCCGAACCTGGCCGTCTACGACCCCGCGTTCGCCTATGAGGTTGCGACGATCGTCCGAGATGGCATCCAACGGATGTACGGCGAGACGCCCGAAGACCGCTTCTATTACCTCACTCTCTACAACGAGAACTACCCGATGCCACCGATGCCTGCTGGGGCCGAAGAGGGGATCATTCGCGGGCTGTATCGCTTCGCAGCGGCGCCAGAAGGGCCGAGTCGCCGGGCCACGATCCTGTTCTCGGGTTCCTCGTACGGCGCCGCCGTCGAGGCACAGCGCCTGCTCGCCGAGTCGCACGACGTCGCCGCCGAGTTGTGGTCGGCGACGTCGTACAAAGCTCTGCGCGAGGACGCACTGGCCGCCGAACGGTGGAACCGACTGCATCCGACGGAGCCTCCGAGAACACCCTTCGTCACCGAAGCGCTGGCGTCGTGCGAGGGTCCGTTCGTCGCCGTGAGCGACTTCATGAAGATCGTTCCCGAGCAGGTGGCTCGCTGGGTGCCGGGATCGTTCACGGTCCTCGGCACCGACGGCTATGGCCGATCGGATACCCGCGCAGCGCTACGACGCCATTTCGAGGTCGACGCCGCCCACCTCGTCGTGGCCGTCCTCCAGGCCCTGACTCTCGCCGGCGAAGGAAAGCCCGAGGAGGTCGTCGAGGCCATCACCACCTACGGCGTCGACTCCGAGGCCCTTGACCCGAGGGTCGCCTGAGCCCAGGCC
>JBKJLN010000077.1:0-2534 GCA_046596935.1 Acidimicrobiales bacterium | reverse complement strand
CGAGGCCCTTCACTTCGGTCTCGTCAACCACGTCGTGCCCCACGACGAACTGATGACGGCAACTCGCAAGCTCGCGCTCGACATCGCCGGCAACGATCAGCGCGCCGTCCGGGCTCTTCTGGCCGAGTACGAGGAGACGTCGTCGACCACCGTCCACGACGGTCTGCGGATCGAGTCAGCCAAGGCCAATCAGTGGAACGTCGACCCGGCCACGGTCGCCGCCATCGCCGAGCGCCGCCAGGCCATCATCGATCGGGGCCGCAGCCAGGTCTGAATGCCGCATGCGGCCGGCGATGCGGAAGCCGACGAAGCCGGCGAGAAGGGTGAAGCTGGCGACGGACAGGGCGGCGGCCTGCACGCCGACGAGGCCGGCGGCCAGACCGGTGAGGGGGAGGGCGAAGACGTCGGCGGTGGAGTGGGCCGTGCGGTAGAGGGCGAGGACGCGTCCGTGGGCCTCGGGCGGACTGTTCCGTTGCAGGAGGGTCCGAGACGGCGCCGAGAAAAAGGCCACGTCGACACCCCAGAGGAACACGCCGACGACGGCGACTGCGGGAATGCGGGTTCCGACGTAGAGGCCGGCGGTCAGGCCCGAGAGCAGGACGGACAGTGACAGCGCACGCGTCCCGGTGACCCGATTCCCGAGACGGGGCAGCAAGAGGCCGGTGGATACGAGTCCGATACCGAAGGCAGTTTGCAGAAGCGCGAAGAACGATGCGGGGCGATGGAGGACGTCGCGCACGTAGATCGGTTCGACGACGACGTAGGCCGACCAGGTGACGAACACGACGCACGACAGGAGCATGGTGAATCGCAGGATTGGCGACCGGCGGACCAGGACCAGGCCGACCTTGACGTCGTCCCAGACACCGGCCTGCAGGCCGTTCGCAACCGTTTCCCCGGTCTTCGATGAAAGCCGCCGGAGGCGGAGCGGGACGATGACCGCAATACCGACCACGAAGGTGGCGGCGTCGACCAGGAACGCTCCTCGGAGGCCCCACAGGCCGATGGCGGCCGCGGCGACGAGCGGCCCGAAGACGATGGCCGACTCCGACGAGGCGCCGAGGAGCGCGTTGGCGGCCAGGAGGTCCTCGTCGTCGACGAGGCGGGGGGCCAACGTGTCATTGGCCGGCATCGAGAACGCCTTCACCAACCCGTGCACCACGCCGAGAGCCACCAACTGCGGATAGGAATGGGCGAACGCCATCACCACCGCGGCGCCGGCACCGACGGTGTAAGCGATCACCAGCACGCGCTTGGCACCGAAGCGATCGATGGGGACGCCGGCGAAGGGACCGACGAGGGCCGCCGGCAACGACCAGCCCAAGCCGATGAGGGCGATCTGCATCGGGCCGGAGTCGAACTCGTAGGCGGCGAAGCCCCACAGGGCCACGAGCGCGGCCCAGCTGCCGATGCCGTTGAGGGCCTGGCCGAGGAAGAGAAGGAGGAACTGGCGGGTGCGAAGGAGAGACATGCCCGTGTTCAAGGTACCGGTCGATCCCGCCGGCGGAATCCAACGTCTGGAGGCAATACCTGTCGGAAAGCGGCAGTCATTGCCTCCAGAGTCCGGTGAGTCGCTACCCCGTGATCTTCTTGGCGAGATCGGCCAGCGACACCTCGGGACGGGCCCCCACATGGGAGATGACCTCGGCGGCGGCCGCTGAACCGAGGTGGCCGGCGTCGACCAGATCCCGACCGGACGTCAGCCCGTAGAGCACGCCGGCGGCATAGAGATCGCCCGCCCCCGTCGTGTCGACCACCCGATCCACCGGTGCCGCCGGGATCGTCTCCATGCGATCGCCGGACACGAGCACAGATCCCTGTGCGCCGCGTGTCAGTGCCGCCAACTCGACCAAGGGGCGCACGCGAGCGACGGCGTCGTCGAAGTCGTCGGTCTCGAAGAGCGAGGCGATCTCGTCGGCGTTGGCGAACAGGATGTCGACCGACGAATCGATCAGGTTCAGGAACTCGCGGCGGTTGCGATCGACGCAGAAGGAGTCGGAGAGGGAGAAGGCGACCTTGCGTCCGGCGGCGTGGGCGACCTCCGCTGCATGTTGGATGGCGGCCTTGGCGCTCGGCTGCTCCCACAGGTAGCCCTCGAGGTACGTGACGGCGGCCGAGGCAACGAGGCCGTCGGGCACGTCCTCGGGGCCGAGCTCCCCGGCGATGCCGAGAAACGTACTCATCGTCCGCTGGGCGTCGGGGGTGATGAGGACGAGGCAGCGACCCGTCGGCGGCCCGGAGATCGCCGGCGCAGCGTCGAAGGACACACCCGCCGCCCGGATGTCGTGGGCGAAGACGGCACCGAGCTGGTCGTCGCGAACCTTTCCGACGAAGGCGCTCCGTCCGCCGAACGACGCCACACCGACGATCGTGTTGGCGGCCGCTCCCCCGCTGATCTCCTGGGCCGGGCCCATGACGTCGTAGAGGGTTGCCGCCTCGGCCTCGTCGCACAGCCGCATCGAACCCTTCACGAGTCCGGCTCGCTCGACGACCGAGTCCTCGGCGGGAGCGAGGACGTCGACGATGGCATTGCC
>JBKJLN010000430.1:0-3150 GCA_046596935.1 Acidimicrobiales bacterium | reverse complement strand
AGTCCCTTCCCAAGGGGTGGGACACGGTGCTCTCTCGACGCTTCACCGACGGCACCGACCTCTCAGGAGGCCAGTGGCAACGCATCGCCTTGGCGCGCGCGCTGCTGGCGGTGCGCGCCGGCGCCGGCATTCTGGTGCTCGACGAACCCACAGCGAACCTTGACGTGCGGGCCGAGTCCGAGCTCTACGACCGCTTCCTCGAGCTCACCCGCGGGGTGACGACGGTCGTGATCTCCCACCGCTTCTCGACCGTGCGGCGGGCCGATCGGATCGTGGTGCTCGACGAGGGCAGGGTGGTCGAGGACGGCACCCATGACCAACTCGTCATCGCCGGCGGCCACTACGCCCGCATGTTCTCGCTGCAGGCCGCGCGCTTCACCGAGGAAGAGGAGGTCGTCCGTGGCTGACGACGCCAAGCCCAACCGACTCCGGGCCTTCCGCTACATGCTCACCCTCGCCTTCCGGGCGGATGCGCCCCGTGCGACTGCGGCGCTGGCGATGTCGGCCCTGGGTGCCATTTCGCAGCCCCTGAGCGCCTTTCTGGTGAGCCGGATCATCCTGGCGGCGGTTCGGGGCGACCTCTCGTCGGCGACCCCACTCGCATTGGCCCTCGCCGTCGTCGGCAGCGTCGGTATTACATCGAGCCTGCTGCGCCTCGACCTTCGATTCCGGATGGAGGAGTCGACGAGCATGCTCGTCGACCTCGATCTCATCGACCTGACGACGGGGATCCCCGGGCTCGGGCACCACGAACAACCCGAGCACCTCGACCGTCTCGAACTGCTGCGGTCCCAGCGCCGCATGCTCGGGAGTTCGGTCGGCGCCCTGATCGAGAACGTCGGCACGTTCGCGTCCATCGTCACGACGACCAGCCTCTTGGCCACCATCGATCTGCGGCTGTTGCTCCTGCCGCTGTTCGGCATTCCTTCGGTGATGGCGTCTGCCAAGACGCGCACGTGGTGGCGCCGGGTCGAGGAGGAGACGGCCGAGCGGGTTCGTTCGAGCAACCACCTCTTCGAGCTCGGTACCACCGGTCCGCCGGCCAAGGAGTTACGCGTTTTCGGACTCCGTGAGCACCTGCGGGAGCGCTACACCGAACTGACGCTCGACATTCACGGCGAGTTCGACCGGATGAACGTGCGGGCGGCGCTGACCAGCATCGCGGGGTGGGCCATCTTCGCCGCCGGCTATGTCGGAGCGATCGTGTTCGTCGCCCGGGAGGCCGTGCACGGACGCGCCTCGGCCGCCGATGTCATCCTCGTCGTCACCCTCGCCGGCCAGGTCAACCAGCAGGTGAGCTCGGTCTATTGGCTCGTCGGGTGGCTCATCGACACCCTCAAGACCGTCGACCGGTATCTCCACCTCCAAGACGATGCCGCCGCCGCTCGTCCGGTCGTGGTCGATCCCACCGCCGCCCCCGATCGTCTCGCCCAAGGGATCGATCTACGCGGTGTCGCCTTCCGCTATCCCGGCACTGACGTCGATGTGTTCCGGGACGTCGACTTGCATCTCCCGGCGGGTTCGACGGTGGCCATCGTCGGCGACAACGGCGCCGGAAAGAGCACGCTCATCAAGTTGCTCGGCCGCTTCTACGATCCGACCGAGGGCACGCTGCTCGTCGACGGTGTCGACCTCCGCCGCATTCCTGTCGACGACTGGCGGTTGCGCATGGCCGCGGGATTCCAGGACTTCGCCCGCCTCGAACTTCTCGCTCGTGAGACCGTCGGTGTCGGCGACCTGCCCTTCCTCGACGACCCTGATCAAATCGGCATCGCACTTACGCGGGCATCCGCCCTCGATGTCGCGGGTGCGCTGCCGCAAGGCCTCGAGTCGCAGGTCGGTCGGAGCTTCGACGGTGGCCTCGATCTGTCGGGTGGCCAGTGGCAGAAGCTCGCCCTCGGCCGAGCGATGATGCGCGACCGGCCGTTGCTCCTCGTGCTCGACGAGCCCACAGCCGCCCTCGATGCCGACACCGAGCACGCCCTCTTCCAGCGTTATGCAGGTGCGGCTCGTTCGGTGGCCACCGAGACCGGCGGCATCACGGTGCTGGTCTCGCATCGTTTCTCCACGGTGCGCATGGCTGATCTCATCGTCGTCGTCGGGGCCGGTGGCATCGCCGAGGTCGGCACCCACACGGAACTTCTGGCCACCGGCGGGATCTACGCCGAGCTGTACGAGCTGCAGGCCCGCGCCTATCGCTGAGGTTCAGGCCTCGCCGATGCCGCCCGGGTCGGAAGGGACGTCGACGGCGTGTTCGCGTAGCGCCTCGAGGGGCACGACCTCGAGGGCTCGCTCGTGGGTAGAAGCCAACACGACGAACGCAGCCGCGCCATCGAGGTGGGCCTGGAGCCAGTTGCGGGCGGTGACGCACCACCGATCCCCCGGGACGAGCCCGGGAAAGTTGTACTGCGGCATCGGCGTGGCGAGGTCGTTGCCGATGCTGCGCTGGTGGGTCAGGAACTCCGAGGTGACGACGGCACAGATCGTGTGGCTTCCTCGATCCTCCGGGCCCGTGGTGCAGCACCCGTCGCGATAGAACCCGGTCATCGGGTCGGTGCCGCAGGGTTCGAGGTCCCCGCCGAGAACGTTGCGCTCAGCCATTGCCGCAGTATCGCCGCGTTCGCGCAAAGGCAGGCGCGGCGATCAGGCCTTGTTCTTCTGGGTGAAGGCGAGGATCTGTTGCCAGGCGTCGGCACAGGCCTCGGCGTGCTCCGCGAACGAGCGGTCGAAGAAGGAGTGCGGCGCATCGGGATAGACGTGGAGGTCGACCTCGACGCCCGCCGATCGCGCATCGTCGGCAAACTTCTCGACATCGGCGACGGGGGTGAAGTCCTGACCGGCGGCCAGCATCAACAGTGGTGCCTGCATCTCGGGGATGCGATCGGCGACCCGGCTGGGTTGACCGTAGAAACCGATGCATCCGGCGAGTCCGAGCCCGGCGGCCGACTGGCCCCATGACACCGATCCGCCCATGCAGAAGCCGACGGTGTAGGTCGAGTCGACCGTGCCCCCAGCGAGCCCCCCGAGGAAGCCGGCGGCGGCGGCCACGTCCTGGCTCAAGGTGGCCGGGTCGAGCTTTTGGACGTGCTCCATGAACGGGAAGTCTTCTCCGCGATCGTCACCGTCGGCCGTCCGTCCGAAGTAATCGAT
>JBKJLN010000418.1:0-5947 GCA_046596935.1 Acidimicrobiales bacterium | reverse complement strand
CTGCCGTCTACGGATTCGACCGCGTCGAGCAAGTCGACTTCGAGGGGGTGAGCACGGACCGGTGGCTGCGGCTGGCGGCGGGGCCGGTCGTCCTCGACTTCACTGCGGGTCCCGGCTGGCGCATCCCCTTCCGTCGTCTGCGGCCGCCTGCGGTCACCCGATGGATCGAGGGCCCGATCGCCCGGACGATGATGGGCGTGCGCACGTTCGGTGCCAGCCCGACCGGCGTGCGGGAGTGGTACCGGGCCGACGCCTACCGCCCGCTGGTGCGGGCTTCGGCGTCCGTCGATGGCGTTGACCTCGCAGCCCTTGCGCCCTTCGCCCGACCCGCCGGCTTCGGGTTCAGCGAACCTCCCCGGCGCCCGGCGATGGTCAGCGTCCGGCCATTGCTCGAGGATCCATCGGGGCGCCTCGACCGGCTCCTGGCTACCCTCACTCCATGACTCGCTACAACGACGGCAGCCGTGCCCTGCAGGACCGCTTCGACAGTCGGCGTCTGGCCGATCGGCTGGAGGAGAAGATCGTCCGGCCATCGTTGGCCCCGGATCAGAAGTCGTTCATCGAGCAGCTCGACTGCTTCTTCCTGGCCACCGCCGATGAGCACGGCCATCCGAGTTGCTCGTACAAAGGAGGCGACCCGGGGTTCATCCGCGTCGTCGACGAACAGACGCTTGCCTTTCCTTCCTACGACGGGAACGGGATGTTCGTCTCCCTCGGCAACACCCTGATGAACCCGGAGGTCGGTCTGCTGTTCGTCGATTTCGAGCGGGGCCAGCGCATGCGACTCCACGGCACGGCTTCGATCGACGACGACGATCCCCTTCTCTCGGAATACGTCGGTGCGCAGCTCGTCGTACGGGTCGCCGTGCACGAGGTGTTCCAGAACTGCCCCCGCTATCTCCATCGCCGCACCCTGGTCGAGCGTTCCGAGTTCGTTCCCAGGGCCGAGGTCGAGACCCCGATCCCGGATTGGAAACGGTCGTCGTTCGCCGAAGGTGTCCTTCCCGCCGGCGACCCCGCCCTGGGCTGACCCGTCAGCCGAGGGTAACGTCGAGGGCCAGGGTGAGGCACCGGCAGGCGCCGCCGGCCTTCTGGAACTCGCTGACGTCGACGACGACGACCTCGAAGCCCCATGCCTCGAGTTGACGCCCGACATCGGTCGGGCATGCCGGCATGACGATGGTCGTTCCGACGACGACGGAGTTGGCGCAGAAGGCAAGGGTGGCGTCCTCGTCGAGCACGAGCGGTTCGGGCACGAGCGCCTCGATGACGGCGCAGCCATACCGGTCCCAGGCCATCGGGGCGATCAGGGCCCGACGGTCGTCGAGAGGACAGAACGTGATGTCGAGGTGGTAGAGCCGTGGGTCGGCGAGTTCGACCGAGCGCACCGGCACCGACGTGAGTCGCGAGAGCTCGGCATGGGCAATGGCATCACTGCGCTGGTTGTAGCCAGACACCAGGAGCCCGTCGAAGGGCAACGCGTCACCTGCGCCTTCGTGGGCCATCGACGCCGGAAGCTCGGCGATGTCGTAGCCACGCGAACGGAACCAGGCGATGTCGAACGCCATCTCCCCCTGGCGTTCTGCGTGTCGGAATCGGCTGGGGATGAACCGATTTCCGTCGACGATCCCGGCGTTGGCGGTGAAGACGAGATCGGGCAGGCCCTCGACGGGCTCCTGGAGCTCGATCTCGGCGCCGGCCGCTTGTAGCGTCGAGCGCAGCGCCAACCACTGCTCCATGGCCCGATCGGCATCGACGGCGACCGAGGTACTCATCCAGGAGTTGATCTCGTAGAGGACGCCGAAGTGCTCGGGCGGGCACATCAGGAACCGCCGTCCCCAGGTGAGCTCAGGCATCCAGCGCGTCGGCGAGATCCCCGACGAACAAACCCACGTCCGTCACGATCCCGAGGGCTTGGTGGCTGCCGCGATCGGCCAGCTTGGTCACCACCGACTGATTGATGTCGACACAGAACGTCTCGACTCCCGCCGGCAGGAGATTTCCGGTGGCGATGGCGTGCAGCGTGGTGGCCAGCATCAGCGCGACGGCGACGCCAGGGACGAGGCTCCGCATGGCGTCGGCCGCCTCGAGCACGTTCGGTTGGACGTCGGGGAGGGGCCCGTCATCGCGGAGCGACCCCGCCAGAAGGAAAGGAATGTCGCGTTGCACACACTCGTACATGACGCCACCGCGGAGGTAGCCAGACCGCACTGCGGCGGCGATCGATCCGTGTCGCCGTATCTCGTTGATGACCCGGAGATGGTTGGCGTGTCCTCCCTCGGCGGCGATGCCCTCGTGGACCGAGACGCCGAGCGACGTGCCCAGGACGCTTGACTCCATGTCGTGAGTGGCGAAACCGTTCCCGGCGAACAGGACGTCGACCCATCCGGCAGCCACGAGCCGCGCCAGCGGAGGGCCGGCACCCGTGTGGATGACGGCCGGGCCGCAAACGGCAAGGACCTTCCCCCCTGCATCCTTGGCTGCGCGTATGCGGTCGGCGACTCGACCGACGAGCACGGCCTTCGGCTTTTCCGATGAGACCTCGGAGTTCATGAATTCGAACACCGACGCTCCCCGGGGGCGAGCGGGCGCCGTCACCCGCACGCCTTCCAATCCGACTACTACCCGATCGCCGGCGACGACCCGGTGCATCGGAACGGTGCGAGCGCGTCCCGGTGTCACGACGAGCCCGCAATCCATCTCCGGGTTGTCGACCTCGAGCCAGTGCCCATCGATTCGCACCTGCGTCGGAAGGTTGGTCGTCGAATAGAAGCCCGCGGGAAGGACCCCATCGCGGTCGGCCGTCTCCAGGTTCGCGTCTCCGGAGAGGCGGGGGTTGGCGCCATGCACCTGCAGCGCGGTGAGGAGCGCCGACAAGGAGGCGTCGTCGCTGGCGGTGATCTCGATGCGTGCCCTGCTGGCGTCGGTGTTGGTGCGCCCGATTTCGACGTCGAGCAATTCGTATTCGGCCCCGGCAGCGAGGATCACATCGAGGACCTTGGCCAACAACAGCGAGTCGATGATGTGGCCTTCGAGATCAACCGTCTCTCGGGCCGCCACGCTAGAAGAGCTCCTGCGCCCGCTCGGGTTCGGCGTCCGTGGCCACCTCGCCTGCATCGGCCTCGTGGGCTTCGTCCTCGGCGTGGTTCTCGACGCGTCGCGACACTTCCTCGGCTTCGACTTCCTCGAACGGCACCTCGCCCGCGCCCAGTGTCACCTCTTCTTTGAAGCCACCACGTCGTTCGTCGTAGACGTTGCGAATGATGACCTGCAGGATGCCAGCGGCGGGGATCGCCAACAGGGCGCCGAGGATCCCGAACAACTCGACGCCGACGAGGACGCTGACCAACACGGCGAGCGGGTTGAGGTTGACGGTCCGAGACATGATCGTCGGCTGCAGCACATGATTCTCGAACTGTTGGTAGACGACGTAGAAGATCAGTGCAGCAACGCCCCTCCCGGGAGAGGCGAGGAAGGCGACGCCGACGGTCGGTATGGCGCCGAGGGTTGCGCCGACGAGCGGAATGAGGTCGGCGAATGCGACCCAGAGTCCGAGCACACCCGCGAAGGGGACGCCGGCAACGGTGAGGAACACGAACGTCGCCACGCCAGCGACGGCACTGATGGCGAGGTTTCCCGCCATGTAGCCGGTCACGGCCTTGGCGCAGTCGGCGGCCACGAGGCGCATCCGCTCTCGGCGGCCGTGGTCGCTGAACAGGTTGAGGAAGCTGCTCGTCATCTTCGGCGCCTCCAGCACCATCAGGAACGTGAGGACCAGGATCGTCACGAACGCAAAGATCCCGCTGGCGAGGCTTCGCACGACCGAGAGCGCCGGAGCCCCGGCGTTGCGGAGGCTCGTCTGGAAGCGACTCTGGTTGCGATCGATGTACTCGTCGATGTTGAACCGTTTGACGAGACCACCGATCGGCCCCCGTCCCTGCTTGGCTGTCTCCACGAATCGTGGGAAGTCGTCGATGAACCCGTTGACCTCGCGGACGATTGGTTGGATGAACGCCGTGAGCATCCCGGCGAGCAGGCTGACACCGACAAGGAAGACGACCAGCGTCGCCAGCGACCGACGCATCCCCTTCCGCTCGAAGAAGTCGACACCTGGGGTCAGGACGATGGCGAGGAATCCCGCCACGACCAGAAGCCCGAGGATGTGCGACAGCTTCTGCACGATGACCAACAGGACAAGAGTGGCCAGGACCAGCCCGATCGCCACCACGATCGTCCGTACAGGCACCGGCCGCCGGTCGGTCGGCATGCTCGGGACGAGGTTCGACGACATGGGTGCCAAGGTACTCCTGGCGACTTCGTTTCCCGCGCAGCCCGGGGGCTACCCTTTTCCCTGCCATGGGACAACCGATCACCGTTTCGCGCAAGCCATCATCGAAGGCTGGCGTGGTCCGATTCGAGATCAACCGCACGCTCACCGGCATGGGTCACGAGCGCTACAGCGAAGGCACCGACGTGTCGGGCGATCGCCCACCGGATGAGCTCGCTCGGCGGCTTTTCGAGCGAGGCGGTGTGCGGAGCATTCACATCTACTCGAACCTGGTCACCATCACGCTGGCCGAGGGAGCATCGGCAGACGGCTTCGACGGCATCATTCGGGACCTGTACATCCACTACAAGCCCGGCGTCACTCCCTCGTTCACGGCGTAGCCGGTCGTACGCTCGGGTCCGATGACGTCGGATCCATGGGCGGCAATTCTCGAGCGCATCGACGACGGGGCTGCACTCGCCGGGGTCGATGCCGACATCCACAAGCTCCTTCGCACTCCCCGCCGGGTGCTCGAGGTCGCCGTCCCCGTGCGCATGGATGACGGACGGGTCGAGGTCTTCCTCGGCTGGCGCGTGCACCACGACACGACCAGAGGGCCGGCCAAGGGTGGCATTCGCTTCCACCCGGACGTCGACGCCCGTGAGGTCTGCGCTCTCGCCGCCGGCATGACCCTGAAGACGGCTGTTCTCGGTCTGCCGTTCGGGGGTGGAAAGGGCGGCGTGCGGTGTGATCCGACGAAGTTCTCACTCGGCGAGCTCGAACGACTCACGCGCCGGTACACCTACGAGATCTCGCCGCTCCTCGGCCCAGACAAGGACATTCCCGCCCCCGACGTGAACACCGACGGCCGCGTGATGGCATGGCTCTACGACACCTTGTCGATGACCGCAGGGGTATCGATGCCGGCATCGGTGACCGGCAAGCCCTTGTCGGTGGGTGGCACCCGAGGCCACGCCGGGGCCACCTCGACCGGCGTGCTGCTCTCGACCCGCGCCGCCTTCAACGAACTCGGGCTGGCCTTCGTCGGCGGGCGCGCCATCATTCAGGGCTTCGGCAAGGTCGGGGGTCCCTTGGCCTTTCTCCTCTCGTCAGCGGGGATGCGCGTCATCGCGGTGAGCGACGTGGGCGGTGCAGTCCATAATCCGGGTGGGCTCGACGCCGGGGCGCTGTCGGACCATGCGCTGACGACGGGTTCAGTCGTCGGGTTCGACGGCGGCGATGCCATCGACGAGAGCGACATGTGGGCCCTCGAGTGCGAATTGGCAGTGCCGGCCGCCTTGGCCGGCGCCATCACCGCCGAAGTGGCCGAGCGGCTGGGCGCGAAGGTCGTGGTCGAGGCGGCGAACGGCCCGACCCTCCCCGACGCCGATCCGGTCCTGGATCGGCGTGGAGTGGTCGTCGTTCCCGACATCCTGGCCAATGCGGGGGGAGTGACGGCTTCCTATTTCGAGTGGGTGCAGAGCCGACAGGGCATGGCGTGGGAAGAGGACGACGTGGCCCGCCGGCTCAGGTCGTACATGGACGAGGCCTTCACCGCGGTCTGGGCGAAGTCGGAGATGCTCGGCGTGTCGATGCGCCGAGCCGCCTTCGCGCTCGGCGTGGAGCGGGTCGCAGAGGCCCACAATGCTCGTGGGCTCTTCCCCTGAACCGACTTGCCTG
>JBKJLN010000186.1:0-3548 GCA_046596935.1 Acidimicrobiales bacterium | reverse complement strand
GAGCTCGAAGGTGGTGCCGATGAACTGGCGCCAGTTGGGGTCGTAGTCGAGCCACATGATGGCGTCGCTCTTCGGATAGGGCGTCTCGAGGAAACGAGCGAACGTGCCGTGCCACGCCGTTCCAGGGTCGTCGTACTGCACGGCCAGGATCGCATCGATCGTGCGCACGGCTCGCTCCTCGTCGCCCGGAGCCCCCCGCTGCAGCAGACCGGCGACGTACCACGACGATTGCGGAACCAGATGGATCGAGCGCGGCGGGGCGATCTCGTCGAACGACCCATCCATGTTCCAGAGGAGACCGGCTGCGGGATCCCACCACCGGTCCATCCACTCGACCGAGATCTCCAACAGCTCACTTGCGAACTTACTCATCGAACTCACTCATCGGTCCAAGACCTCCATGCCTGGTTGCACTGGTCCACCGACCACATGCCGTCGTGCACCACCAGGCGATAACGCAATGTCAGCGTCTCGCCCGCCGGCAACGACAGACCTTGGTGGAACAAGAAGGCGGCGTTGAGGTAGTTCGACCAACCGTCGGTGCCGTAGACCCGCGACCGGGTGGCGCCGTACCAGGTCACCGGATGGCGCACGTTGTCGGGATGGTCGAGGAACGTGATGCCGGCATCGGCACTCGACAGGTCGCACCACGGTGAAGGCACCGCCTCGGGACGACGATGGACGGATCCGTCGGCCACGAGGATGCGGGTGTCCTCCCAATCCCCTGCGCCCCGCAACGTCAGCCCGCCGTATCCACCCCAGGTCGTGTACGGGGTGCGGTCGAACTCGGCGTCGACGGTGGGCGTCAGCGTCGTCGTCCAGTCGATGGCGTAGGCCCGCTCGCCGTCCGCAGCCGTATCGAGCCCGAGGTCGACGCGGGCGATGTCGCGCTGCTCGACGACAACGACCTCGCCGCTCGAACGACGCCACTCGATCCTGCCTTCGCCCATGTCGAACTGATTCCCGTGGGCCTCGTGCGGAGATTCCTCCCAGAAGTTGTCCCCGTTGACGTACTTGATGGCGAACCACAGGGCGCGGTGCCACTCGTGGTCGGGCGGCGAGACGCGAGTGAGGAGTCGGCCGTTCGGCGCATGGACAGGATGGAGGTGGGGCTTGGTCACAGCACCACTTCCTTGCGCGACGACGCCGATTCGTACATCGCCCGGACGGCGGCGATGGCGGCGCGTGCATCTGTCAACGTGACGGGGAGTTCGTGGCCATCGCGCAACGCGACGCCGTACCGCTCGAACTGCCCGAGGAAGTTCTCGGCCGTCGGTTCGAAGGTGGCCAGGGCGGCGTCTATGGCCTCGCCGGCTGCAGCCGAGTCGGGCGTGAACGTCCAGGGATCACTGGCGTTGGTGTAGGGCTCGGTGTTGCTTTCGGCCGTGACGTTGGCGAAGCAGAAGCGGTGACGGGTGATCTCCGCCGACGAGCCGAGCGTGGCCGAAAGTGTGGCCAAGGCCCCGCCTTCGAGCTCGAGGGTCACGGCGGCGCAATCCTCGGTCTCGACGTCGTTGACCCGGGTGGCGATGCGGGCCGAGACCGAGCGCACCCGACCAGCGACCGTCGTGAGCATGTCGAGCGCGTGCACGGCGTGGGTGAGCAACACACCCCCGAGTTCACCTTCGATCGTGCCCCGCCACGGCGCCGCGTAGTAGTCGGCCCGCCGGCGCCACGACACCTCGATGGTCGCCGTGTGGAGAGGCCCGGTGACGCCCGCATCCACCAGATGACGCAGCTTCTGCAGGCCCGATCCGAAGCGGTATTGGAAGATCGGCATCACCCGCTTGCCCGTCTCGCGCTCGATGGCCGCCAGCTCGTCGACCTCGGCGACCGTGGCCACGAGGGGCTTCTCGCAGACGACGTGTTGCCCAGCGCGCAA
Source organism: Acidimicrobiales bacterium (assembly GCA_046596935.1). GTDB lineage: Bacteria > Actinomycetota > Acidimicrobiia > Acidimicrobiales > CADCTF01 > DATLED01. The sequence continues at coordinate 1,666 of JBKJLN010000186.1, read as the reverse complement.
GATGCGCGAGATCTGTTCGAGGTGCAACGACGGTGGTGTGCACAAGTCGATGACATCGACGCCGTCCCGTCCGATGAGCTCGTCGAGGTCGGTCACCGCGAGTGCGTTCGGGAAGCGTTCGACCGTGGCCGCCAGCCGCGTCGGATCGTGGTCGCACACCGCGGCCACGGTGAAGTGGTCGGGTACGCGTTTCCAGGCCCACAGGTGGGCGACCCCGACGCCGAGGCCGACGACGGCCACGCCGAGGGGCGGGGAATCAGTCATCGGGCACCGTCCGTTTGCTTGCTCGTTTCGCGGCCGCCAGAACAGGGCGATCGTCCCGCAGCTTGTAGAACGGGTCGAGCGGCCAGCAGCCGGAGACGAGCCCGTTGCGGGGCGCCGTCGTGCAGTCGCTGAAGGTGCGACAGATACGCCGCCGGTCGTACGTTTCCCCCGCGCGAAGGTCAGCCGGCAGGTCGTGATAGCTGAGTGCCATGCGACCGAGCCCGATCCAGTCGGCGCCGCCGTGTCCTGCCTCTGCGCCGGCGGGCGGGTGCAACACGCCGGCGGCGACGTTGGGGAGCCACTCCTGGAGATAGGAGTAGCCGGTGCCGACGACGGTGAGGTCGGGACGATGGGCCTTGAGTTGGGCGGTGGCGTCGAGGAGCCGGGCGACGCCGACCAGGGGATCCTCGGGCGGGAGGTAGCCGTCGGACGGTGGGAAGAAGGCCGGCCGCTGGATGTGGGGCACGTAATACGGGCTGCCGGCGGTGATGCACACGAGACCGACGTCAAGGCTGGCGAGCAGATCGAGCAAAGCTTTCGGCTCGGTCAGATCGACGCCGAGGCCGGTGCCGTCACCCCCGAAGGCGTAGCGGTACGGCTCAGGCGCCGAGGGATCGGGCTCACCGACGCCGGTCGCTTCTGACGCCCGGTGGGGCACGAGGTCGAAGGCGCTGAAGCGCACGCCTACACCGATGCCGGGCGCCGCCGAACGAACTGCTTCGATGCAGGACCGGAGGAAACGGGTGCGCCCCTCGAAGCTCCCACCGAAGCGGCCCGGACGATCGACGGCGCTGAGGAGTTCGTGGCCGAGGTAGCCGTGGCAGGCCTTCACGTCGACGAAGTCGAACCCGGCTTCGGCGGCGACAACAGCGGCGCGCGCGAAGTCCCCGACGAGGTCGTCGAGCTCGTCGTCACTGAGGATCCGCAGAGCTGCACCGGGGGCGACGGCCGACCGCCCATCGAGCACCGGGTGGGCATATGCAGTGAGCGGACCCGACACCGAGTACCGCCCCGAGTGGGTCAGTTGCAGGCCGATCGTGAGTGCGTTTGCCGCCTCGGATCCGAAGCGTTCGGCATGGGCGCGGACGAGGGTGTGGCGCAACTCCCCGACGTCAGGCCCGATGAGCAGCTGGTGCGGATTGGCCCGTCCGTCCTCGCGCACGGCCACGGCCTCGCCGCCCCAGATGAGGCGGGCGCCACTGTCGCCGAAGCGCGACCATCGGCGACGGACGAGATCGGTCGCTCGACCTTCGGGGGTCGCGTCCCATCCCTCCATCGGGAGGATGGGACGCGACTCCCGAAGGTCGGGCGACCGACCTCGTCCGACGCCGATGGTCGCGCTTCGGCGACAGTGGCGCCCGCCTCATCTGGGGCGGCGAGGCCGTGGCCGTGCGCGAGGACG
>JBKJLN010000493.1:0-2609 GCA_046596935.1 Acidimicrobiales bacterium | reverse complement strand
ATGGCCGGTCAGCTTACGGCCGCCGTTTCCGAAGCCTTTGTGGACCGGCGATACCAACGCCGCCGGCGAGTCATGGCTCAGGCCAGGAGACGCCCGACGATCTCGGCCAGACCGTCGGCTTCGGCTTTCGCCGCCTCGGCCGTCGGAGCTTCGACCATCACCCGCACAAGGGGCTCGGTACCACTGGGACGCAGCAACACACGACCAGTCCGACCAAGGCGCTCCGCGACCGCGTTGGCTGCTGCCAGAACGGCCGGATCGGAGGAAGCCACCAGCGGGTCGGGCACCCGGACGTTGACGAGCACCTGCGGGAGGCGGTCCATGGCCGACGATGCCATGTCGGTCAACGTCCGACCCGACCGGCGAACGAGGTCGGCCAGCAGCAGGCCGGTCAACACGCCGTCCCCGGTGCTGGAGAGGGCGGGAAAGATGATGTGCCCCGACTGCTCACCGCCGAGGGAGTACCCACCCTCAGCCAGGGCCTCGAGCACGTACCTGTCGCCGACCTTGGTCTCCACCACGCGGATACCGGCGGCTTCCATGGCCAGGCGAAACCCCAGATTGCTCATGACCGTCACCACGACGGCGTCGCCCACGAGAAGTCCCCGCTCCCGCAGATCGACGGCCGAAAGCGCCAGGATCTGGTCGCCGTCGACGAGGTCGCCTCGCTCGGTGACAGCCAGGACCCGGTCGGCGTCTCCGTCGAACGCCAGACCGATCGCCCTTCCGCCGGCGGCACGAACTGCTGCCTGAAGGCTGCCCGGATGGGTGGAGCCACACCGTTCGTTGATGTTCACGCCGTCGGGATCAGCATGGAGCACGGTCACGACGGCCTCGGCACGGCGGAAGATCTCGCCGGCCACTCCGCTCGCGGCACCGTTGGCGCAGTCGAGGATGACCTCCATGCGTCCGAGCGTCCGCCCCTCCAGCCCGGCCACCACGCCGTCGGTGTAGTCGAGCGCAGCGCCATCGTCGGTCGAGAGGGAGCCGACGGCGCCGCCGACCGCCACTGGAGCGTCGTCAGAGGAGCCGTGCAGATGGCCCTCGATCCGGCGCTCGACGTCGTCGGTGAGCTTGCGGCCGCCGGCGGCGAACAGCTTCACGCCGTTGTCGGCGAAGGGGTTGTGTGACGCCGAAATCATGGCGCCGGGAAGATTGCGGGCGGCGCACGCCGCAGCGACGGCGGGCGTGGGCAGAACGCCCAGGTCGACGACGTCCGCTCCCTCCGAAGCCAACCCTGCGGCCAAGGCGGCCCCGAGGAACGGGCCGGAGATGCGGGTGTCACGTCCGACGAGCCACGGGCCCCGGCCGAGCACCTGCGCCGCCGCCCGGCCGAGCGCGAGAACGAGCTCGGGCGTCAGTTCAGCGTTGGCAACGCCTCGCACACCATCGGTGCCGAAGGCCAGCGACATGGGAAGGCCGAAGGACGCTTAGCGCTTCGAGTACTGCGGGGCCTTGCGGGCCTTCTTCAGTCCGTACTTCTTCGACTCCTTCTCACGCGAGTCGCGGGTGAGGAAGCCGGCCTTCTTCAAGCTGTCCCGCAATTCGGGATCGAGTTCGACGAGGGCCCGAGCAATGCCGAGACGGAGGGCGCCGGCCTGCCCGGCGATGCCACCGCCGTCGATGGTGGCGTCGACGTCGTAGCGCTCTTCGGTCGTCGTGAGGCGGAGCGGCTCGGTCACGATCATGCGGTGACTGGCCGAGGGGAAGTAGTCCTCGATCGGCCGCTTGTTCACGGTCACGGCGCCGGCGCCGTCACGGACGCGAATGCGGGCGACGGCCTGCTTGCGACGGCCGGTTGTCTGGATGAGCGGCTTGGGCAACGCGAACTCCTCTTAGGACTCGCGCTTGGCGATGTGGGCCAAGTCGAGCGGCTGGGGACCCTGGGCGAGATGGGGGTGGGTGGGCCCCGAATAGACCTTCAACTTCTTGAGCATGTCGCGGCCGAGGCTGTTCTTCGGGATCATCCCGCGCACGGCCTTGCGCACCGCTTCTTCGGGCTTCTTGGCCGCGTAATCGGAGTACTTCTGCGTACGGAGTCCGCCCGGATAGCCGGAGTGGGTGTACACGAGCTTCTTGTCGGCCTTGTCGGAGGTCAGTACGACCTTCTCGGCATTGACGATGATGACGAAATCACCCGTGTCCATGTGGGGGGCGTAGATCGGCTTGTGCTTGCCCCGCAGGATGTTCGCCACCTCGGTGGCCAGACGCCCGAGGACGAGGCCCTCGGCGTCGACGACGTGCCAGGCGCGCTGGATGCCGGCGGGTTTGGGGGAGAAGGTGCGCACGCGAAGACTCTTTCGATTGCGGCAGCAGGGCCGCGACTGGAACCGGACCAGTGTAGGGGAGCCGTTGCAAACCCCGCCAACGGCCCTAACTAGCGTGGAGGCGTGATCACACTGGCGGACATTCGGGCTGCCCGGGAACGGGTCCTGCCCGTGATCCGCCCGACTCCCATCGACGGTTGCACCTCGCTCTCGACGCTGACCGGGCGGCCCGTCGTCTTGTAGCTGCCGGTGCGCTGGAGGTGCTCGGGCTTCAAGAGCACGGGCCGCCCGGCCAGGGTCGAGAGCGAGGTGCAGCCGTCGATGGGTGTCGGACGGATCACC
>JBKJLN010000456.1:0-3139 GCA_046596935.1 Acidimicrobiales bacterium | reverse complement strand
CCTCCGGTGGCCGTCCCCTCGAGGACCATCCGGTCGCTGAGGACGGAGTCGGCGCTTCCCGCCAGCAGCGTGAGCCCGCCCTGGTAGAGCAGAACCGGCAACGCACTGAAGGCGACGCCCCATCCGAGCGTGGTGGCGAAGACGATGCTCACCAACCCGTCGAGTGCCGCCTTGACGACGAGCAGTCCGATATCGCCGTCGAGTCCGTCGGAGATCGATCCCAACACGGCAAGCGGACCAACGCAGAACAGGAGACTGGCGGCCACGAAGCCCTCCACGAACGGATTGGCCTCGGCGGCCTCGTCGTCGCCACGAGTGCGCTCGACGCGACGGCGTATGCGGTCGCCCACTGACTCGAGGCGGTCCTCGATCCGGATCGCCTCGCCGATCAGACCCCCGAGAACGAGGGCGACGAGCGGGAAGACGATGTTGCGCGTCCGCAGCGCCTGGCTGATGCCGACCACGGCGACAACCAGGCCAACGCTTTGCAGCATGGTCGAACGGGCACGCTCGGGAATGCGCCTGCCGAAGAGCAGTCCGACGCCGGTGCCGGCGAGAATCGTGGCCACGTTGATGGCGGTGCCGAGGCCGGACATGCCGGCGGACGGTAGCGTGGATGCTGTGGCTTCCCTCTCCTTCGACGGCGAAACGCACGACGAAATCGTGCGCAAGGTACGCCGGTGGCTCGCCTCTCTCGACGGACCCGAGGCGGTCGTGACTCCGGTGCAGGCGGTCGAGCGGGCGTCGGAGCTGACCAAGGATGCGCTCACCGTGATCGCCCAGGCGGCCCCCGGACCGATGGCCCGAAGCGAGATCATGAAGGCGCTGACGCGCATGGGCTACGAGGCGACGGAGAGCACCAAGAAGGCGGTCATCTCGGGCCTCGATGCCCTCGCTGAAGCCACCGACGGCGACGTCGTGCAGCGTCTCGAAGGCCGGCGCAACTCCATCGTCTATGAGATGAACGCTGCAGTGGCCAAGCAGCTCCTCCGCAACCTCCGGGGCTGACCTCGTGCCTGCGGCGCAGGTGGCGGCGCGCATCGAGGCCCGCCACGTGGTCCTCGCCGCCGGCGGTGCGACGGCTCTCGGGATCCTGGCGTACGTCGATCCCCGCAGCCATGTCCTCGGCCCGCCGTGTCCCCTCAAACTCCTGACCGGGCTCGACTGCCCCCTCTGTGGCGCCACTCGGGCCACGAGTTCGCTGCTCCACGGACACCTTGGCACCGCCTTCGACCACAACGCCCTCTACGTGCTGGCGTTGCCCGTCGTGGGGCTGCTGATGGTGGTGTGGCTACTGCGAGGAAGGCTGCCGGCGTGGACCGAATCGGCCCGACTCCGTATCTCCCTGCTTGTCATGGCCATCGTCTTCGGCGTGGTGCGAAACCTGCCAATCGACGCCGTTTCGTTCCTCGGTAGCGCTGCGGGCACCAACTAGAGTCGTCTTTTCCCCAGCGCCCTTTACCCCCCCAATGTCAGGAGTCGTTCGTGGCTGAGCTCGAGATCGGGATCGGCAAGTCCGGCCGCCAGGCGTACGGGTTCGATGACATCGCCATCGTCCCGAGTCGGCGCACCCGGGATCCCGAAGACGTCGACATCTCCTGGGAGATCGACGCCCTGAAGTTCGACCTTCCTCTGCTGGGCGCAGCCATGGACGGTGTCGTCAGCCCAGCGGTGGCCATCGAACTCGGTCGCCTGGGCGGACTCGGCGTGCTCAACCTCGAGGGCCTCTGGACTCGGTACGAGGATCCCGAGCCATTGTTCGCCGAGATCGCCAAGCTCGACAACGAGAAGGCAACGGCACGGATGCAACAGATCTACGCCGAGCCGATCAAGCCCGAGCTCGTCACCCAGCGCATCAAGGAGATCAAGGAGGCCGGCGTCTACTCCGCGGCCTCGCTCACTCCTCAGCGGGTCGAGCAGTACGCCAAGGCGATCCTGGCCGCCGAACTCGACCTGTTCGTGATCCAGGGCACGGTCGTCTCCGCCGAGCACGTCTCCAAGACCGTCGAGCCGCTGAATCTCAAGAAGTTCATTCGGGAGTTCGAGATCCCCGTCATCGTCGGTGGATGTGCCTCGTATCAAGCAGCCCTCCACCTCATGCGCACCGGCGCCGTGGGTGTGCTCGTCGGCGTCGGGCCCGGCAACGCCTGCACGACCCGCGGCGTGCTGGGTGTCGGGGTGCCGCAGGCCACCGCCATCGCCGATGCCGCCGGCGCCCGCATGCGTCACCTCGACGAGACCGGCGTGTACGTCCAGGTCATCGCCGACGGCGGCATGTCCAAGGGTGGCGACATCGCCAAGGCCATCGCTTGTGGCGCCGACGCCGTGATGATCGGTTCGCCGCTCGCCGCCGCCCACGAGGCGCCCGGTCGTGGCTACCACTGGGGCATGGCCACCTTCCATCCGACGCTGCCCCGTGGTGCTCGCGTCAAGGTCGGGGCCCTGGGCACGCTGAAGGAAATCGTCACCGGTCCGGCGCATGAGAACGACGGGCGCCTCAACCTCTTCGGCGCCCTTCGCACCTCGATGGCGACGTGCGGTTACCAGACGGTCAAGGAGTTCCAGAAGGCCGAGGTCATGGTGGCCCCCTCCCTGCAGACCGAGGGCAAGGCCCTCCAGCGTTCCCAGCAGGTCGGGATGGGTCATTAATTTGCCCTCGCTCTGCGGCGCCGCCCTCCGGGCTGAGGCCTTGCCGCTCGGGTGTCGCTCGTCGCTGGCGCTTCCCTCGCAACGACCGTGAGCGCGAGCGTGGGCGAGGAGGTCGATGTCGTCCTCGTTGTCGACTTCGGGGCGCAATACGCGCAGCTGATCGCCCGGCGGGTCCGCGAGGCCCACGTGTACAGCGAGATCGTTCCTTGCACCATGCCGGTCGAGGAGATGCTGGCCAAGAAGCCGACGGCCATCATCTTCAGTGGCGGGCCGGCATCGGTTCACGTCGAGGGTGCGCCGACGATTGATCCGTCGATCTACGAGGCCGGCATCCCCTTGTTCGGCATCTGTTACGGCGCCCAGTTGGTGGCATTGCAACTCGGCGGCGTGGTCGCCCGCACCGGGAAGGGCGAGTACGGCCGAACGGCGCTCCGGGTCACGGACACCTCGATCCTGTTCAAGGAGCTGCCCGCAACCCAGGACGTCTGGA
>JBKJLN010000351.1:0-6842 GCA_046596935.1 Acidimicrobiales bacterium | reverse complement strand
GTCGGGGATATCTCCGGGAGGGTTCACCTCGGGCGCACTCGAAACGGCGGTGCCCGACGGTGCCGACAAAGTGGTGGGTCCGGATCTGGTCGATGACGGAGATCCGCCGGACGATGAGGCGCTCCCGTTCCCGTTCGCGCTACCGCCGCGGTTGCCGCCGCCGCAAGCGCCGACCGTCAGGGCCAGGGTGGTGAGGCCGACGGCAATCAGGGGAATGCGTTTCATGCGTGGATCTCCTCGCGTCGTGACTCTCCTGGGGACCGTACGGAGAACGAGGTCGCCGGCCTCTGCGGCCAACGTCATCGCCATGTGAACCTTTGGCTTTTGTCGGAACGCTGCCCTCCTACGCTGGATCCTGTGAGCGCGCGCATCCTGATCGTGGAGGATGACGCCACGATCGGCACCGGTCTGATCACGGCCTTGCAAAACAATGGCTATCTGGTCGACTGGGCGAAGACCGGAAGCGAGGCGCTCGTCCGCAGTGACACCGATCGCCCGGATCTCATCCTCCTCGACCTCGGCCTCCCTGATCTCGACGGGATCGAGGTCTGCCGCCGGCTCCGGGTGTCGATACCCGAGGCGACCATCGTGATCCTCACCGCCCGCCACGACGAGATCGATGTCGTAGTGGGTCTCGAGGCGGGAGCGGATGACTACCTCACGAAGCCGTTCCGACTCGCCGAGCTGTTGGCGCGCGTACGGGCCCACCTCCGGCGGCCGCGCGTCACCCTTGAAGGCGCATCCGCTGAGCAGGTCCAAGTCGGCGACCTTTGCGTCGACCTGGCTGCCCGCCGGGTCTTCGTGGCTGACCAAGAGCTCGAGCTCCGCCCGAAGGAGTTCGATCTGTTGGCGCTCCTCATCGTCGAGGCGGGTCGCGTCGTGAGTCGCGAGCGGATCATGAGCGAGGTGTGGGACGAGCATTGGTTCGGGTCGACCAAGACGCTCGACACCCACGTTTCGGCTCTTCGCCGCAAGCTCGGGCCGGGTCAGGCCGATGAGCGGATCACGACACTGCGAGGGGTCGGCTACCGGCTCGAGTCGCGGTGAACCGTCGCGTCCTCACCGCCATTCTCGTCGTGGCGGGACTCGCCATCGCCGGGTTCGGTGTCCCCCTCGCCATCGCCGTGCAACAGCTCTACAACAACGAAGCCATCGTCCGCCTCGGACGCGAAGTTGCAAGGGCCGGAGCGGAGGTGCCGGCATCGTTTCGCACGTCGGGAGATCCGGTGGAGCTGCTTGCTTCCGACTCCGACACCCGCCTTGGTCTCTACGCTCCTGACGGCCGACGCCTGCAAGGTTACGGGCCGGACCCTGGCGGCGAGGAAGTCACCCGAGCGGCAACGGGCCGAGTGGTGGAGAACACCGACGGTGCCTTCGTCGTCGCCGCCCCTCTGAGCAGCGAGGAAGAGATCTTCGCGGTCGTGCGGGCCGAGCTCCCGGGCTCCGCAGTCAACGATCGCGTGCGACGCGCCCGGCTCCTCATGGGCGCACTCGGCGGCGTCGTTGTCGGTGCGGCTGCGCTCATCGGTCTCGTCCTCTCCCGTCGAATCGCCAAATCGGTTGCCGACCTTGCAGCGGCGTCCGCTCGTCTCGGGAACGGAGACTTCACCGTCCGGGCCAGCCGCTCCGGAATCGCCGAGCTGGACATCGCTGCCGACAATCTCGATGCAACCGCCGCTCGCCTCGGAAGGCTCGTTGAACGGGAACGCGCCTTCAGCGCCGACGCGTCCCATCAGCTCCGAACGCCACTGACCGGGTTGCGCCTCCATCTCGAGACCGCGCTGGCCAACCCTTCACTTGACGCCTCGACGGCGATGACCGTGGCGCTCGGCGAGGTGGATCGTCTCGAACGCACCATCGACGAGCTCCTCACGCTCGCTCGCGACACGCACTCCTCGGGCGGTGACGTCAACGTTCGCGAAGTATTCGATGACCTCGAGCGCGCGTGGCATGGCCGCCTCGCGGCGACGGGACGACCGCTGCGGGTCGAAATCGGCGCCGATTCCGAGACCGCACATGCGTCGCCGACTGCGGTACGCCAGATACTCGATGCGCTCATCGCCAACGCCGTCGCCCACGGTCGTGGCACCGTTCAACTGCGAGCCCACGGCGTCGCCGGTGGCGTCGCCATCGACGTGAGCGACCACGGTCCTGGCGTGCCCGAATCGAATGCGATCTTCGAACGCCGGTCCGGTAGCGAGCCAGGCCACGGGATCGGGCTGGCGCTCGCTCGCTCTCTCGCAGAGGCAGAGGACGCCCGTCTCTTCCTCGTCAATGCGGGACCAGGTCCGACCTTTCGGCTCGTGCTGCGCTCGGAGTGAATGTTCAGAAGCGGGCGCTTGCGAGACCGTACGGTGGACTCCGATGCAACTGATCGAGATCGTCGGCCGATCGCTGGTCGTCTATGTCGCGGTCCTGATCGGTCTCCGACTCGGCGGACGCCGCGAACTGGGGCAGCTCACCCCGTTCGACCTGGTTGTGATCCTTCTCGTCGCCAATGCGGTCCAAAATGCCATGGTCGGCACCGACACCACCCTCCAGGGAGGCCTCGTGTCGGCGGCCACGTTGTTGGCCGTCAACGCCGGCGTGGCCCGCCTTCGCCTCCGGAGCGTCCGAGTCCGCCAGCTCGTCGAGGGCGTTCCCGTCATCCTCGTGCACCACGGCGAAATCGTCACCGCCAACCTGCACCGTGAAGGCATCACCGAAGAGGAGGTCGAGGCGGCCGTTCGCGAGCACGGAGCGATCGGCGACATCACCCAAGTCGAATTAGCCGTGCTCGAAACCGATGGTTCGGTGAGCGTGGTGCCCATGTCCGCCGACGTGCAGCGGAGCCGTCGAAGACTTCGTCAGCGGCGGAAGTGAAGGACGAAGTGGTGAGGCGGCAACGGCATCGTGGTGCGCGCCTCGCCTCTCATCGGGGCAGTTCCATCGTATGGCTGAGCGGGGGAAGGACGAGGCGGAAGGCGTCGCCTGCGAACGTCCAGTCGTGACCGCCGCGAAGCAGCGCGTGGTGCACAGTTGCGGTTGCGGCCCGGACGGCGGCGGCGCCGCGACGGGCATCGGCGATGTGTCGTGTGTCTCCACGGCCCGCATAGAACCAAGCCTGGAGGTGGGGGAACTTGCGTGAAGCGACCAGCACCTTGACATCGTGACCGGCCATCTGAGAGCGGTTCCCGCCGTAGATCTCGGAAAGCGTTCGCGTCGACGATCCGAGTTTCGGGCCTGAGTCGCCGGCCAGGTCGACGAAGTTTCCGTAGAGATCCGGATGTCGGAGCGCCAGCTCGAGGGCGCACGTCCCCCCCTCGGAAAATCCGACGACGGCCGTTCGCTCCGGGCCGGGTGAGACATGAAGTCGGTGGTGCAGAAAGCGTTGGACGTCAGTCGTGAGGAACGTTTCGGCGTGTCCCCGGGGGCCATCGACGCACTCGGTGTCACCCAGAGACGAGCCGTTCTGATCGGCGAACACCAAAATGGGGGCGAAGCCGCCGTGGGCGGAGGCATACCGATCCGCAGTGCGAAGCGCGAATCCTGATCGGGGCCAGGCCACCGGTGATCCTGGGGCGCCCGAAAGCATGAGGATCACTGGGAGGTCGGCCCTTCGCCCGTCGAAGTAGGCCGGCGGGAGCCACACACTGCCCGGTCGGTGAGGGAATCCACTGACCGTTGGCGCAATGTCGAGCGGGATGTATTTCCCGTGGTGCTGCCGGCCGGGCTGATGATCAGGAGTGCGCGAGACCGCCGATGCGAACGCGGCTGCACTGAGGTCGTCGGGGCCGGGCCGACCGAGGAGGGTGTCGGTGTTCGGGAAGTAGGCGTAGTGCGCATTGATCTGCACGAACGCGTTGACCCCGGCCATCACGACTGCGAGGCCGAGGAGCGTCCGACGGCCGGAGGGTCGGGCGAGGATCGTCAGTACGACCACTCCGATCCAAAGGAAGAACGTCGGCGGGAGGTGGTCGTGGATACCGGTCGTCCGGCGGAAGACGACATCAAGACCGAACACCACGACGATGGTGATCGGCACGGTGGTCACTGCTTGCCGGCGGAGGCTCGAGACACCGTTGCCGGCGAACCGCCAGCAAAGAGCGGCCAATGTCAGAAGTCCTACGACGAGAGGGACGAAGCCCAGAAGTGCCACTGTGTTCGAGGGTAAGCGCCCGATCCTCTTCGCCAGGTAAACGTGGTGCAACGTGGATGCAAGTTCTTCGTGCTCACGCCCCGTTGGCAGTCGTCGACGCCAGCGCACGAGCGGACGAGCCGCTGAGGACAGCGGTCGCGGCCACGGCGACCGCGGTTGCGACCAAGGCCGGAAGTGCCCATCCCCGTCGAACGTGGTCGCCCAGGGCGATGAGGCCGACGGCGCCCGGGACGATGATCTCGGCCATCCAGAGGCCGGCAGTGACGGGGCCGACCGCCTCGTGCTCGAGGGCGTGGGCGTAGGCCAACATGCCGATGATCCCGTACGCGAGGATCGCCACGGCGAGCGGCTGGGTGAGCGTGCCCACGATGTCGGTCCTGGTGTGCACGGCGCGGGCGGCGAGAGCGGCCAGGCCGAACGCGACTCCGCCGAAGGTCCCGGTTGCGACCGGGGAGGCCCAGCGAGCCACCGAGACAGCGCCTGCGGCGACGAGCGGAACACCGATGAGGAGCGCAAGCTCCAGCCCGGGCCGCACCGGGCGGGTGCTCTCGGCGCCGGCGGCGGCACTGAGCACCACGAGGGCGGCCAGGGTGGCGCCGATCGTCATCACATCGAGGCGTCGCACCTTTGTTCCGAGCGTCATGGCGGCGAGGACGACGGTGACGGCGACGCTGCCGGCGAGGATGGCCTGGACGGCGAACAGGGGGAGGCGCCTGAGTGCGAGAAGCGACAGCAGCCACCCACCCAGGTCGCAGGCCAGACCGATGACATACGGAGCCTGCCTGACCACCCCCAGGACGCCGTCCCCTGTGGCGACGGCGCGACGGGCGCCGGCGGCTTGCAAGACCGAACCCGCGCCGTATGCAAGAGCTCCACCGACGGCGGCGACCAGGGCAAGGATCACGTGCGGTTGCCGAGAAAGCGACCGATGACGGGGAGTTCGAAGAGCGACTCCGCATTGGCGATGGCGATGCCTTGGGCAGCACCGTGTTCGACCGCGTCCAGCACCACGTAACGCGGCCGCCAGTACGGCGCGTACTTCTCGTTGTATCGCCACAGCGACTCGATCTGCATCGTCTCGCTGAACTTGTGCAACACCCGACGCTGTAGTTCGTAGAAGCCGCCTTCCCGTTCGCCGGCCACAACTGCACGCATGACCGCGAAGTTGAGACCGATGCCCCACTGGTGGGCCGCCCTGACGTGCTCGATCGTCTCGATTACGACGAAGTCGGTGACGCCGTTGGGCAGGTCGGGGTCAGCGCGGCGCCGCATCAGGTCGAGCGACCAGCCGTCGATGTCGGCGGCCGGTACCCATTGGCAGAAGGCTGCCGGACGTCCGTTGGGATCGAGGGCCACCGCGAGAAGCAGCCCAGTGTCATCGGGGTCGAAGACTCGCGACAGGGTCATCGAGAAGCCCCGTTCGGTCTCGCCGTGACGGGTCTCGGTCATGAGCGCGCGCAGTTCGCTCTTCAACGAGTCGTCGATTTCAGTGGGATCGAGGAACCGGGTGGTGTACCCGGCTTTCTTCACGCGGTTGTACGCGCCCCGAAGGCTCTTCATGGCGCCGCCCTGGAGGCTGAAGGCATGACAGTCGACGATGGCCTCGTCGCCCGCGTAGATCGGTCGCATCCCCGCCGCTTCGTATACCGCCAGCCATCCGGGCTGAGCTCCGACGACGGCCACCGACCAGCCGTTGCGGTCTGCAAAGGCGGCGAACTCGGCCCACGTACGGGCCCACTCGTGAGCGGGGCCGATCGGGTCCGGGGAGACGAGGCAGACTCCGTTGCCCACGGAGTACGCCACGACCGATGAGCCGGTGAAGAACCAGGTCTTGTCGTCGCGAAGGGCAAAGTACGCAAGCGTGTCGCCGCCGTGGCGCTCGACGATGCGCCGCGCTCGCGTGCGGTCGGTACGGTGCTCCGCAGGGGAAGGCCGATCCGCCCGGCGTGGACCGAGGACGAGCCACAACATGAGGGCGGCAAGGCCGATCCCGGTGGCGGTAAGCGCCGGGGTCACGAAGGCGCCGAGGGATGGCAAGGGCGCCGTTTGGTTGCCGGCGAGGCGCTCGGCCAGGGCGCGGAGCGTCTCGCCGGCGCCCGTCCGTCGGTGGGCCCCGACGACGTCGACCAACACGAAGGAGACCGCAAGTGCCAACCCGGCACCGGCGGCGCCCAGCCCGGCGGCATGCCGCAACGCCCGGGTATCGGGCCGTACCGGGAAGTCGCGGCGATGACGGGCGAGCCACGCAGCGATCAACGCCGCGACAACCGCCTCCTCGACGTCGCCACCCTTCACCACGTGCAACACGCTGGACACCGCGAGGACGGAAAGGGCGCTGATCCACGCAAGGCGATGGCCGCGCCGGAGGCCGCGTGCGAGCAGCACGAGCGAAAGGGAGCTGAAAACGAGTGTGGTCGATGCCGCCTGCGGGAGTTCGACTGGCATCGCTTCGAGGAGGCGGTGCAGTCGCCCGCGCAGCGGGGGTGTGATCGCTGACAAGAGCCCGACAGCCGCCACCAGGAGAACCAAGCCGGCGGCCAAACGTCGATTCCGCGCGCCTCCGGCCTTGGCCCGAAGCGCAGCCTGGTCGACCGGCCAGCCCGCGCCTCCCGGCGTGGTGCTCACGACGGTTGGTGTCGTGGGGCGAGCCACCCCGCGTCGAGCGGCGAGGCGTTCGAGGCGCGACGCATCCCCGGTCGGGGTC
>JBKJLN010000315.1:0-2712 GCA_046596935.1 Acidimicrobiales bacterium | reverse complement strand
GATCTCCTCGATGGGACGCCCGACGGTGCGACCCTCGAGCGTGCCGGCGAATTCCGTCCGGGTCGTGATCTTGCGATAGATGCTGACCGAAACCGCCACGCTCTCGGGCGTCGAGGTCTGCAGCGCCAGCGTCAGCTCGAAGGGCTGTTCCGGCTGCCACCAGGTCGTCTGGCCGGCCAGTTCCAGCACGCCCGCCGGAGTGGTCTGGGCGGCCGTTGGCGGCATCGCGGCCACTGCGGAGGCGATCACGACCATCACCGCCACCCCACCTAGCCAGCTGCGCGGTTGGCGCCGATCTGCGCGTTTCATTCCGCCCGCAGGTCAGTCACGGATTTGATGGGCCAGCACCGACAACCCGGAGGGCTCGCGCCGGAATCCGACCCGCTCGTAGAGCGCGAGCGCGCCCTCATTGGCGAGTTGGGTGTTCACCATCGCCCGTTCGACCCGCCATCGTCGGAGCCATCGCAGCGCGTCGGCGACCAGGACCGTTCCCAGCCCTTGGCGTTGCATGTCGGGGTGAACGGCCAGACGCTGGAGGTAACCGCGCCGGCCGGCCCGACCGGTGATGGCGTACCCGAGGACGGTGTCGCCTCCGCCGGTCGTCGCCACCCGGAAACGGGTGTGGGGCGTGGCGGCGATCGCTTCGTCGAGGCCGGTTCCGTCAAGACGCCAGAACGGGTCGAAGGCAAGTTGGTCGAGGGCGAGGACGCTCGGACGATCCTGTCGCCCCGATCGGCGGAGGCCGTCGTCGCCCCCGTCCACCACCGGGATGTCGCGCAAGTCGTGCGAAAGAAGGTGGAGGTGCTCGGTGACCTCGAACCCCGCCGCCCGGAACGTCGCCTGTTCCGCCATGGAGAGGGCTCCGGTGACGACGCGGGCGTACCCCTGACTGGTCAGCGATCGGACGCACCGCCGGACGAATTCGGTCGAGGGGAGCGGGGCCCCGGCAACCGGGTTGAGGTAGGCCACGTCGGGGTCGCCACGCCACGGTCCGACCCGAAGCCGCTCGCGCCCCGATTCCATCACTGTCGTCGTGCTGGTCACGCTCACGTCGACGCTGAGGATAGGGCGTCGAGGGCGCCCAGAGGTGGTCGTGGTTCAGAGCCGGCGTCATGCCCGACCCGTCCCGTATGACCCCCTCGTCATGGGCTACGGCTCAACCCTGGGTGCGCACCATCCGATGTGGAGACATGCTGGATCTGAACGAGCTCCTCCGATACACCGTGGAGCAACGGGGTTCCGACCTCCACGTCAAGGTGGGATCGACCCCGTTCGTGCGCATCGACGGCCATCTCCTGCCGGCCCCGTTCCCCTTCGTCACCCCTGCCGACAGCGAGCGGATGGCGTTCTCGATCCTTCCCAAGGACCGGGCCGATGAGTTCGTCGGCGGCAGCGAAGCTGACTTCGCCCACAGCGTGCCGGGCCTCGGGCGCTTCCGTGTCAACGTGTTCCGCCAACGTGGTTCGGTCGGCCTGGTGTTCCGACGGGTGCTGCCCGGGACGCCGTCCTTCGAGTCGTTGGGCCTGCCGCCGGTCGTTCGCCGCCTGGCGGAGGAGCCTCGCGGCATGGTGCTCGTCACCGGTCCGACTGGGTCAGGCAAGACCACGACGGTGGCCGCCATGATCGACCACATCAACGAGACCAAGTCGGTGAACATCGTCACCGTCGAGGATCCGATCGAGGTCCTCCATCCCGACAAGAAGTCGCTCGTCAACCAGCGTGAGATCGGTACCGACACCGCCGACTACGCATCGGCGATGCGCCGGGTGTTGCGCCAGGACCCGGACGTGATCTTCATCGGCGAGATGCGCGATCCCGAGACCGTATGGGCCGCTCTCGCGGCGGCAGAGACCGGCCACCTGGTGATTTCGACCCTGCACACCACGAATGCGACGGAGACCGTCAACCGGATCGTCGACTTCTTCCCGCCCTTCCAGCAGAAACAGATCCGCCTCACGCTGGCCGCCTCGCTGCGGGGCGTCGTCTCCCAGCGGTTGCTCGAGCGGGCCGACGGGATGGGGCGGATTCCCACCACCGAGATCCTCGTGATGACCGGACGGGTCTTCGACCGCATCATCGACCCCGAGGCCAACCACTCGATCGAGGAGGTCATCGCCGAAGGCGAGTACTACGGCATGCAGACCTTCGACCAGAGCCTCTTCAATCTCTACAAGAACGGCCTCGTCGCCCTCCGCGACGCCCTCTCCGTCTGCTCCCATCCCCACGACTTCCGCCTCATGCTGCAACAGGAAGGCCTCGCCACAACGTTCTGATTTCATTTGTGTGCGTTCGGGGGGCCATAGGGCCCCTGAACGCACACAAATCAGGGAGCTTGTGCCGTGGCCGGTAGCCTCGCTGTCCCGTGGTTCCTGAACGTCTCCAGCCGCTCGTCGCGGAGACGCGACCGTTGGCGGAGCGCTTTGCGGCGGCCGGGTTCCGGCTCTACCTCGTCGGAGGCGTCGTACGGGATGCGATCCTCGGGCGGTTGCGCGACGGCAACGACCTCGACTTCACGACCGACGCCCCGCCGGACGACATCGAGTCGATCGTGCGTCCCTGGGCCGACGCCGTGTGGCTGCAGGGCAAGCGTTTCGGCACCATCGGGGCCAAGCGGGGGGAGCGGATCTACGAGATCACGACCCATCGTGCCGAGGCTTACGCGGCCGACTCGCGCAAGCCCGACGTGCAGTTCAGCCAGTCGATCGAGGCCGA
>JBKJLN010000151.1:0-3688 GCA_046596935.1 Acidimicrobiales bacterium | reverse complement strand
CAACGGCAACGGCATCGAGCCGAAGGTCGTGGTGAAACTGTCCGATGACAGCAACCAGGCTGTCAACCAGATCAACTCCGCCGTCCTCCAGATGAACCGTGAGGGCGTCAACTACGTGATCATGCCCATGAACTTGATCTTCAAGGCGCAGTTCATGAACACCGCCGAGGGTCAGAACTTCTTCCCGAAGTACACCGACTCGGATCACTACTTCGGCTGTTACGACTTCACCACGAGCGCCTATCCGGAGAAGTCGTACAACCGGATGACGTGCGTAACCGCCAGCAACAGTGGCATCAAGGACCCGTTCAACAACCCACTGGCCAACCCGACCTACCAGCGATCGGCCGACGTGGTCTACAAGAACAAGTACCCCGGCTCTTACGCCGAGGGTTGTAGCGACGACCAAGACTGTGCGGACGCCCAACGCGCCCTCAACTATGCATTCGGCACGAACTTCCTCATGTGGAAGGAAGCTGCCGAAAGAGTCGGGCCGAACCTGACGCGCGCCGCGTGGGGAGTCGAGATGGGGAAGACCGGGAACTGGACGCGATGCGTGACGTCGCCGACGCTGTCGCACTCCCCGACCAAGTTCGACGGACCGGACTCCCTCGCCGTGGTGCAATGGTTCGCCGAAGCCGGCGACTCGTTCAAGGCTCGACGGTTCCGGCAGGTCAAGCCTCAATTCCCTGCGTACTACTAGGCCGGACCGACCGACGGTGGAGCCGAACCAACCCTTCGCGTCACTCGCTACCCAGATCGTCGACCAGGATCGTCAGGACGCTCTCGACGAGCCCGGGCGCGAGCCGGGCGGAGCTCCGGGACAGATCCTCGTGCCTGGGCTGGCCCCGACCGGCGAGGAGCGTCCCCTTCGAGAGGTCCTGCGCACGTGGGGGACCACCCCCTTGCTGGTGCTGTTCTCGCTCAACTTGGTCGACGAACTCGATCGCATCGCCTTCACTGTGTTGGCGCCGGACATCCGGCGGAGCTTCGGCATCTCGAATGCTGCGCTCCTCGGGCTCTCTTCGCTCTCGGGCGTGCTCATCGTGATCGGCGCCATCCCCTTTGCCTATCTCGCCGAACGTCGCCGCCGCACGACCATCGTCGGCGTGGCCGCTCTGTTGTGGACCGCGTTCGCCTTCCTCACCGGCGTGGCCCGTGGCGTCGGGCAACTCGGTGCGGTGCGGTTCCTGTCCGGTTTCGGCAAAGCCTCGGTAGACCCGGTCCACGGGAGCCTTCTCGCCGACTACTACCCGGTCGAAGCGCGCGGTCGTGTCTATGGTTTCCATCAAGCGGCCAACGGCGTTGCCGGACTGGTCGGCCCCCTCTTCGCCGGCGGCGTGGCGTACGTGGCCGGAGGAAACGCAGGGTGGCGTTGGGCATTTCTTCTCGGAGCCCCGTTCAGTCTGTTGGCGGCGCTCGCCGCCTTCCGTCTGCGCGAGCCCCGGCGGGGTGGACAGGAGCGGGCCGGTGTCGTCTCCGACGACGTGACCCCCGAATCCATCTACGCCGACGAACTCGGTGCCGGAACGCCCACAGTTCCCCTGGGGACGGCCTTTCGGCGACTGCTACAGATTCGGTCGCTCCGGTTCATCTACTTCGGCGTCGGTGTCCTCGGGTTTGGCTTGGTGGCCGGCCCGACCCTGCTCAGCCTGCACTTCGAAGAGAGTCTCGGCATCAACGAACTGGGCCGAGCCGTCATCTTCACCGTCCTCGCCGCTGGCCTGTTGGCGGGAGCGCCGGCCGGGGGTCTTGCCGGCGACCGTCTCTTCCGGCACAACCCCGCATGGCCGCTCTTCCTCACCGGCGGACTTGTGGTCGTGTACACCGTGGTGACCGCATTCGCCTTGTACCTGCCGGGGGTACTGGCCCAGGTGGCGGTCCTCGTGGTCGGACTGGCGGCGGTCGCAGGGACCGCCGGGTCGCTTCGCCAGGTGGTGGCGGCAACGGCACCCCCGGCCATGCGCGCCTTGAGTTTCGCCATGCTCGGTGTGTTCATCTTTCTGTTCGGCGGCTTCTTCGGCGGCATCATTTTCGGCGCGATCTCCGACGCCTCGAGCCCCCGCTTCGCACTCACCGTCCTCGTGATCCCCGGCGTGATAGCAGGTGGCCTGATGGCCTACGGCGCCCGCTTCGTCGAGTCGGACATCGCCATGGTCGTCGAGGATGTACGCGAGACCGAACGCGCCAACCTCCGGCGCGACAACCAAGCCGCGAACTTGCTCGAAGTTCGCAACCTCGACTTCAGCTACGGCACAGTCCAGGTGCTGTTCGGCGTCGACCTGGATGTGCCCGCTGGCGAGATCATCGCCCTCCTCGGCACCAATGGCGCAGGAAAGTCCACGCTGCTCCGAGCTGTGTGCGGTCTCGAGCATCCCACGCGCGGCTCGATCCGATTCGAGGGTGAGGACATCACCTACCTCGAGGCGGAACAGATCTTGAGCCTTGGCCTCGCCCAGATGCCGGGCGGTCGGGCGACGTTCCCAGGCCTGACCGTCGAAGAGAACCTTCGCGCCGGCTGTTTCAGTTTCCGCCAGGATCGGGCTCGCATCGAAGAAGGTATCGCCCAGGTGGAGTCGTGGTTCCCGGTCCTGGCTCAGCGACGCACGCAGCAGGCGGCGACGCTTTCGGGAGGCGAGCAGCAGATGCTCGCGCTCGGCAAAGCACTTCTCGCCCGTCCGAAGCTGCTGTGCATCGACGAACTCTCGCTCGGTCTGGCGCCGGCCGTCGTCGAGCAATTGCTCGGCATCGTTCGCGAGATCCACGCTCGCGGCACCACGGTCATCATCGTCGAGCAGTCGGTCAACGTTGCTCTCTCGCTGGCGACGACGGCGATCTTCATGGAGAAGGGCGAAGTCCGCTTCGCCGGGCCGGCACAGGAACTGCTCGAACGTCCGGACCTGCTGCGTTCAGTGTTTCTCGAGGGCATCAAGTGACGCTGAATCTCGACACCATCATCCTTGGCCTCATTACCGGTCTGACCTATGCCACATTCGCAATCGGCCTCGTCGTGTTCTACAAAGCGGCGCGGTTCGTCAACTTTGCCTACGGCAACCTCGGCCTGCTGGCGTCGGTCCTTCTCGCCAAACTGGTCATCGACATCGGAGTTCCCTTCTGGCTGGCGTTCGCGATCTGCCTCGGCGGGAGTGGGGCCCTCGCCGCCATCATCGAACTCGGCATCGTGAGGCGGCTCTTCACGGCTCCTCGCCTCGTCCTGACGGTGGCGACGATCGCCGTCTCCCAGATCCTGCTCTTCGTGGCGACGCGGCCTTCGCTGCGTGCCGAACAATCCGAGATCGTGTTGAAGGGTTACCCCACCCCGTTACGAACGCAGTGGGTCGTTGGCGTGCTGGTGCTTCGCGGTCCGGACATTCTGATTCTCTTTCTCGTTCCGCTCATCGGACTGGCCATCGCTGCCTTCTTCCGTTTCACCTCTTACGGCCAGGCCGTGCGAGCGGCATCGGAGAATCCGGACGCCGCCCGACTCGCCGGCATCTCCGTCAAGCGCATGTCCACTCTCGTCTGGACCATCGGTGGCGTGCTCGCCGGTGTGACCGCCATCCTCCAAGCACCTCGCGGGTCGGCCTTCGCCCCGCTGGCTGCGCTCGGCCCTGGGCTCTTGGTACGAGCGTTGGCCGCCGGTCTGGTGGGACGGATGCAGAGTCTTCCGGTCGCCTTCGGAGCCGGC
>JBKJLN010000275.1:0-3006 GCA_046596935.1 Acidimicrobiales bacterium | reverse complement strand
CCTTTCGTTGCCGTGTTGGGCGGATCGAAGGTGAGCGACAAGCTCGGGGTTCTCGAAGCACTCCTGACCAAGGTCGACCAGATCCTCATCGGCGGCGGGATGTGCTTCACCTTCTTCGAGGCCCAAGGGATGCAGATCGGCGACAGCCTGCTCGAAGCCGATCAGGTCGAGAACGCCAAGCGACTGCTCGAGACCGGCAAGATCCTGCTGCCCGAAGACGTCGTCGGTCTCAGCGCCGAGGGGGTCATCGGCGATCCGGCCAAAGGCGGCGATGTGCGGATGTTCGGCCGAGGCCTTCCGGATGGGTGGAAGGGCCTCGACATCGGACCTGGCGCCGCGGCCGCCTTCGGCGAAGTCATCAACGACGCGCGGACGATCCTGTGGAACGGGCCCATGGGCGTCTTCGAGGATCCCCGTTTCGAAGCCGGGACCCGCGCGGTCGCCGAGGCCTGCGCCGAGACCCGGGGGTTCACCGTCGTCGGCGGCGGCGACAGCGCCAGCGCGCTGGCCAAGTTCCGTCTGGACGACGACATCGACCACGTCTCGACCGGGGGTGGCGCCAGCCTCGAGTTCATCGAGCAAGGCGACCTGCCCGGTCTTGCCGCCCTGCGAGGAGCCTCCAATGCCCGGTAAGGAAACAGTGACCCCCCCGCCCGCCGGCCCCAGGAAGCCGCTCATCAGCGGCAACTGGAAGATGCACCACAACCACTTCGAGGCCATCCAATTGGTCCAGAAGCTTAGTTACGCCATTTCCAAGGACGATTACGAGCGGGTCGACGTCTCGGTCCATCCGCCCTTCACTGATCTCCGGAGCGTGCAGACCGTCCTCGACGCCGACAAGATCCCGATTCTCCTCGGCGCCCAGCACTGCCACTTCGAGGAGAAGGGGGCCTTCACCGGCGAGGTCAGCCCGGGCATGCTCGAGAAGCTCAACGTGAAGCTGGTCATCGTCGGACACTCCGAGCGGCGTGAGGTCTTCGGCGAAACCGACGAGATGGTGAGCAGCAAGATCCACGCCGTCTTCCGCCACGGCATGACCCCCATCGCCTGTTGCGGCGAGACCCTCGAGGAGCGGGAGGCGGGCTCGACCGAGGCCAAGATCGCCGCGCAGGTCACGTCGATCTTGGACGGACTGAGTCCCGAGCAGGCCGGACGCCTGGTCATCGCCTACGAGCCGATCTGGGCCATCGGCACCGGCCGCACCGCCAGCAGTGACGACGCCCAGGCCACCTGCGCCTTCGTGCGATCGCTGGTGCGCGAACAGGTGTCGACCGAGGTGGCCGAGGGCGTCCGCATCCAGTACGGCGGTTCGGTCAAGGCAACGAACATTGCCGAGTTGATGGACCAGCCCGACATCGACGGCGCCCTCGTCGGGGGCGCATCGCTCGAAGCCGACGAATTCGCCAGAATCGTGCGGTGGGAGGCACGGAATCGGTGAAAGCTGGTGCTACCGTCCTTTACGAACAGGTTACGAGAAGGAAGAGCAACGCCATGACAGGAACCCCCGGATGCTGACGGCCATCGTCGTCGCCATTCACGTGCTCGTCTCGGCGCTCCTCATCCTCCTCATCCTGTTGCACAGTGGCCGAGGGGGTGGGTTGTCCGACATGTTTGGTGGAGCTGTCGGCAACGCGACCGCCGGTTCCACCGTGGTCGATCGCAACCTCGATCGCATCACCGTGGCGACGGGCGTCATCTTCTCCTTCACCACCGTCATCCTGGCCATCCGGCTGCAGTAATTGACGACCCGGGAGCCTGGCGCCCCGGACAAGGAGGTTTCCACTTTGGGACGTACTGGACGGCGGTCTGCGCTTCTTGCGCTGATCGTGAGCCTCGGACTCATTGCCGCAGCCTGTGGCGGTGGAAATAACGACAACAGCTCTGACAACGCCGGTGGCGACAACGCCGACACCTCCAGCACCACCGAGAAGGCGGCCGTCAAGGGCGGCACCGCTGTCTTCGGCGCCGAGCAGGAGCCCGACTGCGCCGACTGGATGGGCATCTGCGGCGGTTCAACGTGGGGCGCCTACACCATGCAGGCACACACGATGCCGCGGACGTTCGACTTCGACCCGAAGACGAGCGGGCTGACGCCGAGCGTTCTCCTCGCCGGTGAGCCCAAGCTCGAGGTGGGGCCGCCCCAGAAGGTCACCTACAAGCTGAACCCCGAGGCGGTGTGGTCCGACGGAATGCCGATCACCTCGGCCGACTTCAAGTACACGTGGGACCAGATCGTCACCGGTGAGGAGATCTACGACAAGACGGGTTATAGGGATGTCGCATCCGTCGACGATTCCGATCCCACGACGGTGGTAGTGACCTTCAAGGCCCAGAACGCCAACTGGCGGGATCTCTTCAGCGGCTTCTACGGCGTCTTCCCGAAACACCTGCTCGAGGGCAAGGATCGAGACGCCGAGATGAAGGACGGCTACAAGTGGTCGGGCGGCCCGTGGCTGATCGACCACTGGACCAAGGGTGAAGAGGTCAAGCTCGTTCCCAACCCGAAGTGGTACGGCCCCAAGAAGGCCAACCTCGACGCCGTCGTCTTCAAGTTCATCACCGACACGGCGGCCGAGCAGCAGGCCTACAAGACCGGCCAGGTCCTCGGGATCTACCCGCAGGCCCAGCTCGAGCTGGCCGACCTCAAGACCCTGCCGGACACGAAGTACGACGTGACCAGCAGCTTGAACTTCGAGGCCGTCTGGATCAACACGACCAAGTTCCCGGTCGACTCCAAGGCGGTGCGTCAGGCCCTGGCCTACGCCACCGACCGTCCGGCCGCCGTGAAGACCCTCTTCGGACCGGTGCAACCGGACATCGAGCCGATCCAGTCGTTCAATACCCCCGCCAACAAGCAGTGGTACTCCGACCCCTACAAGAAGTACGCCCGTGACCTCAAGAAGGTCGACGAGCTGATGACGGGCGACGGTTGGAAGAAGGGTGCCGATGGCATCTGGGAGAAGGGTGGCAAGAAGGCCGAGATCGAGAACAGCACCACGGCCGGCA
>JBKJLN010000051.1:0-5392 GCA_046596935.1 Acidimicrobiales bacterium | reverse complement strand
GCGGGCCCGCTACCGTCGCCCGACATGGCGGTGACGGACGACCTCGAAGGCGTCATTCGGGATGCGATGCGGGGTCTCGGCATTCCCGGCGTGGCGGCGGCTGTATTCGACGGCGATGACGTGCGCATGGTGTGCCTCGGGGTCACCAGCGTCGACGACCCGCGGCCCGTCACCGATACGACGCTGTTCCAGATCGGCTCGATCTCCAAGACGTTCGTAGCGACTGCGGTCATGGCACTTTGCGCGGAGGGTCGAATCGACCTCGACGAGCCCATCGTCACCTACGTCGAGGATCTGCGGCTGTCGTCGCCGGAGCTCACCGAGGGCGTCACCATGCGCCACCTCCTCACCCACACGACCGGCTGGGTCGGCGACTACTTCGCCGACACGGGCGAGGGCGACGACGCGCTCGCCCGCTTCGTGGCGAAATTGGCCAAGGCACCGCAACGCACGCCCCTCGGATGGACGTACTCCTATAACAACTCGGCTTTCAACCTGGCCTCGCACGTCGTCGCCCGCGTCGCCGACACGACCTACGAGCGGGCCGTCCGGAATCTGGTGCTCGAGCCGCTCGGGATGCGGCGCACCTGCTTCTCGGCGGAGGACGCCATCACCCGCCGAGTTGCAATCGGCCACCGCGACGGCGTCGCTCAGCGCTGGCGTCGGCCCCGTGCGCACCACGGCGCTGGCGGCGTCCTGTCGTGTGTCGACGATCTCATCCGCTACGCCCGATTCCACCTCGACGCGGCCACGCCGGAGCTCGCCGCCATGCAGCAGGTCCAGCGTCCGGCTGGCAGCCTGTGCGACGAGGTCGGCCTCGCCTGGATGATCGACCACCACGCCGGCGTCACGCTCGTGCACCACGGCGGAACAACCAACGGCTACCAGGCCGACCTGCGCCTCGCGCCCGACCGGGCTCTGGCCTGGGTGATGTTCACCAACGCCGACCACCACCACCAACTCGACCGCCTCATTCGGGAGTGTCTTCTCGGGCCTGACTCGCCGTTCGCACCGTTCGTCCCGCCCGCCGGCACCCTCCAGGGCTATGCCGGCCACTACGAGTCCGCGCTGGCCGACCTCGACGTGGTGGTCGCCGACGACGGGTTGCGGCTCGAGGTGTCGACGCCGAGGCGGGCGCTGTGGAACCCCGAGGACAAGGTGGGGCCACCACAATCGACCCGCCTCGTGTTCCGCGACGCCGACCGGGTGCAGGCGCTCGACCTTCCCTTCACCGGCCATCGCGGCGAGTTCGTGCGAGGCGACGACGGCGACGTCTCGTGGCTCCGATGGGACGGCCGGATCGCGCCCCGCACTTCCGAAGTTCGTGGCAGGTGGAAATAAAAGAAACTAAATGAGGTTGAACAGGTTGCCCTGCCCTTCGAAAGGTCAATCATGCTCCCCCTCCCTCGCATTGTCCGCGCCAAGCTGCCCTTCTTTCTCGCTGGTGTCCTCTCGTTCCTCCTCTCCGTGTGGCTCTACTTCGTCAAGGACCAACACACCATGGGCATCTTCGTGGGCCTGTGGGTCCCGTCGATCTACTCCCTCGGCGCGCTGCTGCTGACGTCGGTCGTCGAGCCGGTGCCGGCCGAGCGAGCCGGTGCGCCGCGATGAGCCAAACCGCACTCTTCATCGTCGGAGTGGTGGTCTTCGCCATCACGGTTGCGGGCTCGGTGCTGGCCGGCGGGCTCATGATGACCAGGGCTCAACTCGGCCAAGAAGAGGACATGATGCGCCTCGTCGATCGCGAAGATCTGGCGAGGATGGTGCCGAGGCACCTGAAGTACTGAGCCAAGCGTTCCCCGGCGGAGAGGAACTCGGCGGCCTTGCTGGTCGGTGCTGGCGACTGGGCCGTCACTCGGTAGAGTCCCCGAAATGCTCGACCTGAACGGCACCTCTTCCATCGTCACCGGCGGCGGCTCCGGCCTCGGCGAAGCCACCGCCCGACTCCTGGCCGCTCGCGGCGCCAAGGTCGTCATCGCCGACCTCAAGGATGATCGTAACGTCGCCGGGGACATCGGCGGCGCCTTTGTCCAGTGCGACGTCACCAACCCCGAGCAGGTCATTCAGGCCTGCGACACCGCCCTCGAGATGGGCCCGCTCCGGAGCATGGTCACCGCCGCCGGAATCGGCATGGCGACCAGGACGATCGGTCGCGACGGCCAGTACGAGTCGGCGCACAACCTCGACCTGTTCAAGCGAGTCGTGGAGATCAACCTGGTCGGTACCTTCAACTGCGTTCGACTCGCAGCCACGGCGATGAGCCGAACCGAGCCCGCCGACGGCGACAATCACCGCGGCGCCATCGTCACGGTGTCATCCGTCGCCGGTCTCGAGGGCCAGATCGGGCAGGTCAGCTACTCCGCCTCCAAGGGCGGCGTGATCGGCATGGTCCACCCGATGGCGCGCGACCTCGCCGTCGTCGGCATTCGAGTCAACTGCATCGCCCCCGGGCTCATCGACACCCCCATCTACGGGCAGGGTGACGCCTCGGAGGCCTTCAAGGCGAACCTCAAGCGCGACGTGCTCTTCCCCGACCGCCTCGGCACCGCCGACGAGTTCGCCACGATGGCCGTCGAGCTCATCACCAACACCTACATGAACATGCAGACGATCCGCGTCGACGGGGGCATTCGCTTCCAGCCCAAGTGACCCCTCGCTGATCGTCGCCTCGGCTCGGGGAAGTCGGCGGGCCACCACGCAGGCCAGCGCCCCGGCGCCGAGGGCCAGTGCAAAGGCGGTGCCGACGCCCAGCGACGGGGCGGCACCGGACCGTTCGCCAACGGCGACGGCGGCGCCCCCGAGACCGGTGCCGACGGCCATCCCCATCACGTCGGAGAGCTGGATGGCCGAGGTTGCCTCTCCCTCGCGGCCGGCGGGAGCGGCCGCCAGGAGGATGAGCGACAGACCGCTGTAACTCATGCCCATGCCGAAGCCGGCGACTGCCCATCCGAAGGCGGCGATCGGGATGGGAACCGACCCGAAGATCACGAGCGCGGACACGGCCGATCCCGCCACGATGATGAGGAGACCTTGGCGAACGATTCGGTCGCGGCCCCAGGTGTGGCCGCGCCGTTCCTGCACCCAGGCGCCTGTCGTCCAGGCGAGGGTCGCCCCGGTGAGCACGAGGCCGGCGACGGCGGCCCGTTGCCCTCGCACTTCGCGCAAGGCGAGCGGGATATAGGCCTGGGCGCCGAAGAAAGCGAAGGTCTGGAGTCCACGGGCGGCGACCGCCGACGGAATACCCCGGGCTCCCCGCAGCGTCCCGGGGGGAAGGAGGCGGCGGAGGGCGGGGAAACCGAGCGCTCCTCCGGCGAGCACGAGGGGTATCGATAGAAACGACGCCGACCCCAGCCCAGCGATGACCAGGCCGACGCCGGCGGCGAGGCGCACCGACCAGCCGACAGGGCCGTTGCGGAGCGGGGCTGGCGCCGGCGCGGCGTCGCCGACGTCGTCGCGGGTCGGGGCACCGAGGCGCGCCAGTGCGGGAAGCGCCAACAGCGCGTTGATCGGGGCCAGCGGAACGATGGCGAGGAAGACCCAGCGCCAGCCGACCGATTCGGCCAAGGTGCCCGAGATCGCCGGACCGACCAGGCCGGGCACCACCCAGGCGGTGGAGAGCAGGGCGAACATCGTGGCCCGGGCCCGGTCGACGAAGGCGCGGCCGATGGCGGCATAGGCGACGGGTGGAATGACCCCGGTGCCGAGCCCCTGGATGAAGCGGCCGGCGACGAGCACCCCCATGGTCGGCGCCGCCCCGGCGATGGAGAGGCCGACGGTGAAGAGCACCAAGCCCACGGCGAACGGCTTGCCCGGCCCCACCCGATCGACTTGTCGTCCGGCGACGGCGATACCGATCAGACTGGCGAGGAGCGGGGCCGTGAACGCCCATCCGTAGAGCGAGAGGTCGCCGAGATCGCGAGCGACGACCGGCATGGCCGTGGCGACACCGAGATTCTCGAAGGCGATCATCGTGATCGTCAGCAGCAGGCCGACGGCGAGACCCCGACGCTCGGCGACTCGCGCGACGGGGCCGTCGCTCATCGCCTCGGGAACCGCCGCAATCGCATCCAGGGAACGTACCTAGGCTCACCACCATGCGCTATGTGGAAGTCGGCGGTGCACGGATCTCCGCCATCGGTCTCGGTACCTGGCAGTTCGGCTCGCGAGAGTGGGGGTACGGCGACGAGTACGCCGAGCAGACCGCCATCGACATCACCCAGCGGGCCCTCGATCTCGGTATCAACCTGATCGACACGGCCGAGATCTACGCCTTCGGGAAATCCGAGCGGATCGTCGGCCGGGCCATCAAAGGTCGCCGCGACGATGCCTTCCTCGCCACGAAGGTCTTTCCGGTGATGCCGTTGTCGTCGATCGTCCAGCAGCGGGGCATCGCCAGCGCCGATCGCCTCGGCGTCGAGCAGATCGATCTGTACCAGGTGCATTGGCCGAACCCGGTCGTTCCGCTCGGACAAACGATGGCGGGGATGGCACGGCTCCAGCGCACGGGCGTCGTGAAGCACGTCGGTGTGAGCAACTTCTCCCTGAGCCGTTGGCAAGAGGCAGAAAAGGCGCTCGGCGGCCCCGTTCTCTCGAACCAGGTGCAGTACAGCCTCGTCACCAGGAAGCCCGATCGCGAACTCGTGCCCTGGGCGCAGGAGAACGACCGCATCGTCATCGCCTACAGCCCCTTGGCGCAAGGCTTTCTTTCGGCCAAATACGACGGGACGAACACGCCCAAAGGCGTTCGATCGGGAAACAGCATGTTCTTGGCGGAGAACATCGAACGGGCCCAGCCCCTCTTCGCCGCACTCAAGGAGATCGCCGTCTCTCACTCCGCCACCCCGGCCCAGGTGGCGCTTGCGTGGGTGTTGCGGCGCAAGAACGTGGTCGCCATCCCCGGCGCCAGCAGCGTCGCCCAACTCGAGTCGAACGCCGCCGCCGCCGACCTCGAGCTCACCGACGATGACGATCACCGCCTCACCTCGGCCTCCGATCGTTTCGAGCCAATCACGGGGGCGCCCGCGTTCGCTCGCATCCTGAAGGGCCGGCTGCCCGGGTTCTAGGGGCTTCCTCGCGGGTAAGGCCGACCCGTGGCTCGCAAGGACGCGTCGACCAAGGTCAAGAGGATCAACAAGGAAAAGACGAGGTCGAAGAAGGGCGCCCCGCCCAAGAGCGGCCTCGACGACGCCCTCGGTGTCGGAGTAGCGGCTGTGGCCATGCTGGCCGGCGCTGGAGTCGCTGCTGGTCGCCAGCTCCGCACGCGCGCCAACGGCGGTCCTCTCCCTGAGACGGCGCTGGTCGTTCCCATCCGTCCGGCTGATCCCACGCCGCCGCCGACTGGCATAAAGGGCAAGCTCGACGCGCTCGGGAAACGCTTCAAGCCGCTCGGTTG
>JBKJLN010000045.1:0-4206 GCA_046596935.1 Acidimicrobiales bacterium | reverse complement strand
GATGGGCGTTCCGGCTGCCCGCCGCCTCGTCCTGCGCGACGGACAGGCCTCGGCCGGCACGATTCGGGCGTCGATCGACTGGCTCAACGCCCACGCCGCCTCCGACGCCACCGCTGTGTTCTTCTTCGCCGGGCACGTGCGGAAGGTGTCGTCGACGACCGAAGCCCTCCTGGGCAGCGACGGCGAGATGATCGAGGATCGAGCGCTGGCCTCGCAGCTCGAGGGTCTGCAGGCCGGTCGCAGCTGGATTGCCATCGCCGGTTGTTACGGCGGCGGGTTCAACGAGGTCGTGAAGCCGGGTCGCATCCTCACGGCCGCCGCCTCGGCCGACAACCTGGCGTACGAGAACGATCGCTTCGGTCGTTCGTACCTGGTCGAATACATGATTCGTCGGGGCATGATCGGAAAAGGCCTGACCACCGTCGAGTCGGCCTTCGCCTACGCCGTCGCCGAACTGAAGCGCGACTTCCCGAATCGCCTGCCGGTCCAGCAGGACCAGTCGAATGGCGACCTCGATCTGCGCCCCAGCGGTGCGAATCGGCCGACCACGACAACCCCGGGCGGGTCGCCGCCGACGACGCCGACGACGCCGCCTCCGCCGAGCGACGGGCCCCCGGAGTCCCAGCGGGACTGCGCCACCTTCACCGGCGGCGTCACCCTGAGCTGCAGCGGCAGCTGAACCTCGGGACGCCGCCCGAGGTCCCGCTGGCGCAATCGAGCGGAGGGAGTGGGATTTGAACCCACGGAGGGTTGCCCCTCATACGACTTCCAATCGTACCGATTCGGCCGCTCTCGCATCCCTCCCGGCCCACCCGGAGGCGGGCGGACAGGGTATCCTGAGTCGCCGCCATGCTTTGGTGGCGTTGACGTACGAGCCGGTGCCGGGTGCGGCGGTCGGGTCCTGCGCAACGATGTCCCGTGAACCGAGTCAGGGCCGGAAGGCAGCAGCTCTCAGCGGACGGCATCGTGTGCCGCAGTTCAGCCTGACCGTCGCACCGGGCACCGGCTTCTTCGCGCCTTAGGATCGTCGCGTGGCTGACGAGACCTACCAGTCGCTCTACCGTCGCTACCGCCCGGGCCGGTTCTCCGAGGTCCTCGGCCAGGACCATGTGACGCTGGCGCTGCGGAATGCCGTGCGCGAGGGCAAGGTCAGCCAGGGCTACCTCTTCAGCGGACCGAGGGGGACGGGCAAGACTTCGACCGCTCGGATCTTGGGCAAGGCGCTCAACTGCGAGGCCCTCGACGACGGAGAACCCTGCGGCGTCTGTGAGAGCTGCACCACCGTCGCCGGGGGCAATTCCTTCGCCGTCATCGAGATGGACGCAGCCTCGAACGGCAAGGTCGAAGACATCCGCGACCTCGTCTCGCGCGCCGCCCTGGGCACGACCGGGCTGCGCAAGGTGTACATCATCGACGAGGTCCACATGCTCACGCAGCAGGCCTCCAACGCCCTGCTGAAGACGCTGGAGGAGCCGCCGGCTCACGTCGTCTTCGTGCTGGCCACGACCGATCCCCAGAAGATGCTGCCCACGATCATCAGTCGGGTACAGCACTTCCAGTTCCACCTGCTGGCGGCCGACACCCTGGGCGGGTTGGTCCGGTCGATCAACGCCGATGCCGGCCTCGGTCTCGGCGACGCCGACCTCGACAAAGTGGTGCGCCGCGGGAGTGGGTCGGCCCGCGATGCCCTCTCGGTGCTCGACCAGGCCGCCGCTCTCGGCGGTACCGAGGACGAGGTGCCGGTGGCGGCGGAGGTGCTCAAGGCGCTCGTCGATCGCGACCCGGCCCGGGCGCTCACTGCTGTAGCGGAGGGGTGCGCCGCCGGGCGCGATCCCCGCCGGCTGGCGGAGGAAATCCTGGCTTCGCTTCGCGACGTCTTCCTTGCGGGACGGGCGCCGGCCCTCGTCGACCTTCCTCCGAACGAGGTCGAGCGGGTCACCGAGGTGTCCCGGGCCCTCGGGCCGGCCGCACTGGTGCGGGCCATGGAGACCATGGGCGAGGCCCTCACGGAGATGCGCGACGCGCTCGACCCCCGGGTCACCCTCGAGGTGGCGCTGGTGCGGGTGACGGCGCCCGAGGCCGATGCCTCGCCCGCCGCCCTCCTCGAGCGGATCGAGCGCCTCGAACGAGCACAGGCGTCGGGAGGCGTCGGGCCTGGTGGCGTCGGCGACAGTGGCCAGCGGACTGCGAGCGTGCCCGAGGTGACGGGTCCGCCCGTCCAGGCTCCGCCGCCCGAGGTGACGGGTCCGCGGGCCACGCCGCCAGCGGCTCCTGCCGATCGAGGACAACCCGGCCCCCACAACCTCCCTCGGGTTCCGCCGGAACGTCAGACAGCGCCCCGCCCGGCAATTGCTCCGACCACGACGGTGTCCGCCCCGCCTCCCCCTCCCGGCGGGCGCGCTCTCGGCTCGTACCGGGGTTCGCCCCGATCGGCCCCCGAGCCGGCGGTCGCCCCGGCGTCGGGATCGGTGCCGTCAACCGAGGTGAGTCCGGCCGAGGCTTCTCCCGCGGCGGCAACGTCCGGGGTTTTTCCAGGCCGCGACGAGTTGACGAAGGCGTGGGGCGACGAGATTCTCGGACGACTTTCGGCACGCGCCCGCTCCCGCTACGCCGCCGGCCGGTTCCTTCCGAGCGATGGCGACCGGGCCGTGTTCGCACTTCCGGGCGTCCCCCACCGTGACCAGTGCCTGCCCATGAAGCCCGAGGTGGAGGCCGCGCTCGCCGCCCACTTCGGACGGCCGGTGCCGCTCGACCTCGTGTCCGAGCAGGCGCCATCGGTCGAGGTCGAAGACGACGACACGTCGTTCTCGGTCGCCGAACTGCGCGACGCTCCCAAGGCGACGAGTACGCCTGCAGATCGTGTGAAGAGCGCCTTCCCCGGCGCCGAGGAGGTTGCGCCATGACCGAGGAGATCGAGATCGTCGACGACGAGTTCGACGAGGACGAAGATGAAGACGACGCGGGGATCGGGGGTGGTGGCTTCGATCTCAGCGGGTTGTTGGCGCAGGCCCAATCGATGCAACAGCAACTCCTCGAGGCCCAAGCGAACGTGGCCACCCAGGAGGTCGAAGGTCAGGCTGGCGGCGGCGTCGTGAAGGTGCGGGTGACGGGTGGTTTCGAGTTCCAGTCGGTCACCATCGATCCGAGCGTGGTCGACCCGGCCGACGTCGAGATGCTCCAGGACCTCGTCCTCGCCGGCGTGCGGGACGCGCTGGCCAAGGTCAACGAGCTGAACGCTCAGGCCATGGGTGGCTTCGGTGGGGCGCTCGGAGGGCTGCTTCCATAGCTGCCTACCCGCCCCCCGTTCAGGACCTCATCGACGAGCTCGGCCGCATGCCGGGCATCGGTCCGAAATCGGCGCAACGCATCGCCTTCCACCTCCTGCAGCTGCCTTCGGAGGACGCGCTGCGCCTCGCTCGGTCGATCACCAGCGCCAAGGAGCGGATGACGTTCTGCCGTCGTTGCTGGAACGTCGCCGATCGTTCGCCCGACGCGCCCGATGAGAGCGAGTGCGAGCTCTGCCGTGATCCCCGGCGGGATCAGACGGTGGTGTGCGTGGTCGAGGAACCTCGCGACATCGCCGCCATCGAGAAGACCCAGGAATACAAGGGCAGGTACCACGTCCTCCAGGGCGCCATCAATCCGATCGAAGGTGTGGGGCCCGACCAACTCCGCATCAAGGAGCTCTACGCCCGCCTCGCAGCCGAGCCCATCGCCGAGGTCATCCTCTGCACGAACCCCAACCTCGAGGGAGAGGCGACGGCCATGTACCTGGCCCGCCAACTCCAGCCCCTCGGCATCGTCGTGACCCGGCTGGCCAGCGGGCTGCCCGTCGGCGGCGACCTCGAGTACGCCGACGAACTCACCTTGGGCCGCGCCCTCGAGGGTCGCCGCACCGTCTGAGGCTGAACGCGCCGACGCTGACCCGAAAAGGCCGGCGTCGGGAGCGCCAGCGAGCAGCCGGCACGTGAGCGGAGCACGCTTCTGCGAAGCGAACCAGTGTTACAGGGTGCGGACGAACAGGGCGTCGCCCTGGCCACCGCCACCGCAGAGAGCGGCGACGCCGGAACCTCCGCCACGGCGCTTGAGCTCGTGGAGGATGGTCATGGCCAGGCGGGTGCCCGACATACCGATCGGGTGGCCAAGGGAGATGGCGCCACCGTTGACGTTGCAGATCTCGTCGGTGATGCCGAGGTCGGCCATGGA
>JBKJLN010000041.1:0-7716 GCA_046596935.1 Acidimicrobiales bacterium | reverse complement strand
CCCGGCTCGACTCGAAGCGTCGGACCGGGGACGGTGCCGTTGTAGGCCATCGCTTTGACGAAACGACCCGGCTCGACCTCCCACTCGAGCTCGGAGGTCGTCAATTCGAACTGCCTCGTACCGTCGGTGAGCACGATCGGTGCCAGGTCTTGGGCACCGGTGCCGGCCGTCTTCGCAGGGAACTTCGCAGTGACTGCGGCCATGGTGGCGTCCATGTCCTTGGTCCCCATCGCCGCACCGGCCGATGGGGCGTCGGACGCCACGGAGTGGGCGACCCTCGAGCCGTTCGTCGACTCGTCCTTCGATCGGATGCCATATCCAACGGCGACGACACTGACGAGCAGCGCAAACACGGCCACGGCAAAGACGTAGATTGTGGCCACGTCACGTGCATCACCCGGCCCGGATCGGTACGGCTTGATCTTCGGAGGGACGATTCCTGGTTGCGCTGCGGTCATGTCTCCATCGAAGGAGATACGCCTGCCCGCCGGTAGGGCACAGCGACCGTGCGGTTCGGGACTTTGGTCCCACACCCAACAGGAGGGTCCAAAGGTGAACTTCCGAACTAGTCCGTCCGATTCTGCTTGGCTCATGGCATGACGGACACGCAACAGCCGCCGAAGATCGAGGACTGGGCCACGGGCTTCGATCACACACACCCCGACTATGCGGCCAACGCGCCCGCCATCTGGGACGACCTGAGGGACCGGTGCCCGGTCGCCCACAGCGAGGCCTTCGGAGGCACCTGGCTCCCGACACGCCACGAGGACGTCGCCGCCATCGCCCACGACACCGAGCACTTCACCTCGGAGGGTGTGATCGTGAGCCCGTTCAAACCCGAGGGCATGGCGCCATCCGGCTTCGCGCCCCCGATCACGAGCGACCCGCCGTTCCACGCCCAGGCGCGCCGACTCCTCCTCCCGGCGTTCGCGCCGAAGGAGATGGCGAAGTGGGAACCGGCCACCCGCGACGCGTGCAACGAACTACTCGACGAGATCCTCGCCGACGCCTCGGTCGGTGACGTCGTCGACGCCGCAAAGCGTTACACCCAACACATCCCGGTTCGGGTCATCGCGGACATGCTCGGCGTGCCCCGCGAGGACGGCGACAAATTCCGAACCTTCATCCGCCGGATCATCGAGGATCCCGGGAGCGGATTCGACGAGAACATCGATCCCGAGGACACCCTCGACCACTATCTCCGGATGGTCGTCGACGATCACCGGGCCAACCCGAAGGACGACCTGGTCGGCTTTCTCATGAACGCCGAGATGGACGGCCAGCCCCTCACGGACGAACACATCGGCGGCACCATCGCCCTCCTTCTCATCGCCGGGATCGACACCACCTGGTCGGCCATCGGGGCCAGCCTCTGGCACCTCGCACAGACACCTTCCGACCGCCAGCGCCTCCGCGACGACCCGAGCGTGCTGACCTTTGCCGTCGAGGAGTTCCTCCGCTTCTATGCGCCCGTCACCATGGCTCGCCTCGTCGCCGAAGAGGTCGAGATCGGCGGGCAGACCCTCGCCAAACGAGACTGGGTCCTGCTCCCCTTCCCTGCGGCCAATCGAGACCCCGAAGCCTTCGACCAGGCAGGTGAGTTCATCATCGACCGGGCTCGCAACCGCCACGTCGCCTTCGGACTCGGGATCCACCGCTGCCTGGGCTCGAACCTGGCTCGCATGGAGCTCACCATCGCCGTCGAAGAATGGATGAAGCGCATCCCCGACTTCGAGCTCGCCGACACCAATCCCGACGCCGTGCGTTGGTCGGCCGGCCAAGTCCGGGGACCTCGTGAGCTCCCTGTCCGCCTCCTGGGCGTGGCGTGATGCGCATCGTCCTCGACAGCGAAAAGTGTCAGGGTCACGGCCGCTGCTACGGGCTGGCGACCGACCTCTTCGAGGCCGATGACGAGGGCTTTGCCGTGCTCCTCGTTACCGGCGATGTGCCCGAAGGTCGCGAAGATGCCGCTCGCCTGGCCGCCGACAACTGTCCCGAGTTCGCAATCTCGAGCGAGGACTGACACCCGCTCATCGGGTGAAGCATCCGCCGGCGAATGCGATCTCGTGGAACCGCTCCCCCATCCGGCGGTAGCCATCGCTGTTCGGATGAAGTCCGTCGGGGAGATCAGCGACGTCGTCCGGTCCGAACAATTCGGGTCCTTGCAACAGATGCAGGTGCTCGTCGCCGGCAGCTCGACGAGCGGCCACGACCTCCACTTCGAGTTGGCGTATCCGCTGGAGGTCGAGCGAGCCGACGGCCAGAGCCGGCGATCGATCGATCACACCAAAGCGCCCGTCGCTTCCGAGGACCGTTGGTCCCGGATGGCTTTCAGCCGCGGGACAGGTGATCGGCGTGATCAACAGGATCGGAACGTCGCAGTGACGTTCGCGAATGGTGTCGAGGAGGCCGTGGACAGCCGGCACGAACGTCCGCTCCCGCATCGTGTCTCCGTTCACGACGTTGATGCCGAGCTTGAGGCTGATGAAATCCGCCTGCTCGGCGGCGATCATGCGGCCGACGAACGGGTCCAGGTGGCATTGTCCGGCGAAGGCGAAGCTCTGCAGATCGACGCCGGCCAAACGGGCGGCGACCGCAGGCCAAGCACCCGTTGGCCGGGAAGCCTCGAAGCAGTGCGAGATGGAGCTCCCATAGTGCACCCAACGGGGCGCAGCCTCTGATGCCAGCGGCGGCGATACGTGACCGTCGGTCCGCAGATCGAGCAGCCGCAGCGCCGCTCCCTGCGGGAGCCAGATCTCGACCTGCTTCTCGGCGGCGCCGAGATCGTCGAACCGGACCGTTGTCGGTGGACCTTCTCTGAAGTCAATGGCTCCGGTGGCCGCGTCGACGACGATGAGCGTGCCCACCGAGGTGGTCTGCTCGGAGACCACGTCCCCGTCAACGACGAGATCGAAGCCTGCTGGCAGGCCCGGGCCGGTGCCGACCTGCACCAGCGTGAGGTGAACGTCCAACTCGATGCAGCTTGCGTTTGTGCCGAACTGGAGTCTCGCTCCCGAGGGCATCGTTTCCATCAGCGAGAGCGTGATGTCGTTGTGCTGCGGCCGAGCCCAGGCCGGCATGCGATGCAGCAAGACCCCGCTTTCGGTGGGCTCGAGCTCGACAATTCCCGCCACCCGAATCGCTCCGGCGACGACGTCGACGGAGCGGAACTCGTTGGTCATCGAACCCCATTCGGATCTGCCGAGCTGCAACTGGCACGCTCGGACACTCAGGTCACGCCGACGCTACTGCGGGCGGCACTGCATCAAGATGTTGCTCATGTCGCTTGCGCACTTGCCACGGATCGAGCGCCTCGATCTCGCTCGCGTCGCGCTTCCGGCAGACCACCCAGCGGCCGCACTCGGTCTGTCGGTCGAGGTGCACGGCTTTCTGATCGACCACCCGGACGGGGCGATCCTCGTCGACACTGGCGTCGGCTACGGAAATGACTTCATCGACGACTTGTACCAGCCGAGCCGACGACGGCTCGACGGGCTGCTCGAGCACTTTGGATGTCGACCCGGTGACGTCGTCGCCGTGGTGAACAGCCACCTGCATTTCGATCACTGCGGACAGAACCCGTCGCTCTTCGGGACCGCCACGACGTTCTTCGTGCAGGCAGCCGAGATTGCGGCGGTCGAGGCGGATCCCTTCTACACCGACGCCTCCTGGGCACTCTCGCCACCGGAACAACGTCGGACCCTCAGCGGCGACGAGGAGATCGCGGACGGGGTCACGATTCTCGCGACACCAGGCCACACCGCTGGTCATCAATCGGTACTCATCGAAGCCGCCGGTCGTCGGGTCGTGATCGGGGCTCAGGTCGTCTGGCACCGAGATGAATTCGAGGACGAGGTCGCGAGCCGGGCCAACGTCGACGCGATACCTGAGCTCCAAGAGGCGGCCGTCGACTCGATCCGCCGCCTGAAGTCACTTGCGCCCGAGGTCGTACATCTCAGCCACTGCCGGGCCTACTGGGCTGGCGCTGCGAGGGCAGGGCTGACTTGACGACTGGCTGGATGCAGAAGGAGTTGATCGAGCGATGCTGCGAGATCCAGGGCACTGCAGCGGGATGGCAGAGTTGCATTCCGGGACAGCGCATCGGACTGGTTGGAGATCAAGATCACCGCGCCGGGCGACATCGACTTCGCAGTCTCGCTGGCGAGGGACGCCGTCGCTGCGAATCTTCCGATTGCGGACGTGGGCGCCCCACCTACAGGCGAAGAACTGGAGCGCCGACAGAGCGGACGTTACCCACGCGTGTTGCCAGCAGCACTTTCACCACAAGAGCTCCCGTAGCTCAGGGACATGATTGCGGTCGCGAAGCGACGAGTGGGGCACGGACTTCGGTCTCCGACGCCGGCGTAGAAGAGTGGGCAGATGAGCGATGACGTTGGGGTTCTGGCTGAGAGCAGCGACAGCGCATCGGCCGTGTTGAATCGGGTGGATGACACTGCGTGGGCTGCGGCCGCTTTTGTCCGACTAGCGGCGTCCGGAGCGTTTGACGATGGTGAACTCGCGCCGACGGAGCCAGAAGACCTCGCCGCGGCCGAGACGCTCGCGGCGGTGGGGCTGGCCGCCCGCGATGGCGCCAAGTTCGCGCTGGCACCGGGTCTGGTGCAGCTGGCTCGCGACGGCACTCTCCAGCCGCGCGTGAACGGCATGGTGTCATCACTTCGCCAGATGGCGATGGCCGTAGGCATTCTCGACAGCGGCGCGGGCGAGGGTTGGGCTGCACAGGACGATGAGACCCTGCTCGCCCAGGGACGATCGTCGGCGATGAGCGGCAAGATGCTCGCGGCGTATGCGGTGCCTTCCCTCGACGGGCTCACTGATCGCTTCTCGGAGGGTGGGGAGTTTCTCGACGTCGGTACTGGCGTCGGTGAGCTCGCGGCGGCGTTCGCCGAGGCCATTGTCACTGCTCAGGTCGTCGGCCTCGATGTGTTGCCTCGGGCCATTGAGCTCGCCCGCCAGACGATTGACGGCAAGGGCCTGCAGGAGCGAGTCGACTTTCGGCTGCAGCCCGTACAGGAGCTCGACGATGTCGGTCGATTCGATCTCGCCTGGCTGCCAGCGCCGTTCATCCCTCAAGGGGTCTTTGCTGCTGGAGTCGCCCGCATCCGCGAAGCCTTGAAGCCCGGCGGTTGGCTGGTCGTCGGCGCTGGACGGTTCGACGGCGACGCGCTCGCGATTGCCGTCACGAACTGGAAGACGCTTCGCGCGGGCGGAACGCCTCTGGCTGCCAGCGATGCATCCGACGTCTTGGGACGGGCTGGGCTCGTCGACTTCCGTGCGCTCCCCACCCCACCCGGCGCCCCCGCTCTCTACGCCGCCCGAAACCCCTAACGCTCCAAGATTCATGGCGCCGCGCCTCGTTGGATACGTCGACGGTCGCACCTATTCAGCGAGCACGATCGCGGCGGCCATCTCCGCGACGAGCTCTCCCGCTTCGCTGGCGGTCCATTCCTGACGGTCGACCAGGGTCTCGAAGGCGTCGAGGGATGTGAGGATCATGAGCGCCGCGCAGGCGCGGTCGCGCGACCATCCGGAGCGGAGGCGTCCGGCATCGTCGATTCGTTCGACGAGCTCGCCGATGGCCGAGCGGCGACCGGCGATGTAAGTGGCGTCGACGACGGCGCGAAGAGCGGGGTCGTGCGACGCCGCCGCCAGCACCGCCCGACCTTGCGGACCGAAACCGGCGAGGAAGGTCACGTTGGCGGAAACGAAACCCCGAAGCGCGTCTCCTTCGTCCGCCGCCAGCCGCGCCTGGCGGACGAGCGCGATGTCGGCGCGCTCGAACAGCGACCAAGCGACCGCCTCGAGGAGTCCCGACCTGGAGGTGAAGTGGTTGTAGACGGTCAAGCGGGAGACCCCGGCCTCGGCGGCGACGTCTTCGACGGTGAGGCCGGCGAACCCGTGGTCGGCCGCGAGGCGGCTGGCGACGTCGAGGATCCGCGTCCGAGTCGACTGCGCCGCCTGGGCGCGTGCCCCCATCGTGTACTGCCGGGGGCTCAACGGAGCCTCCTCATCTGCGAGTTGACAACGGGGACTTCATAGAACACAGTGTAAAGTGAAATGGCGCATCTGTGGAGCGACGAGGCCACAGCCGAGATCGCGGCACCGCCCGAATCGGTGTGGGCGCTGCTGAGCAACATCGAGCTCATGGGCGACTGGAGTCCGGTGTGCCGTCGATGCGAGTGGCTCGGCGGCGCCTCGAGCGCAGCCGTCGGCGCTCGATTCGTCGGCCACAACCGCCAGCTCGGCGCGCGCTGGTCGCGTGAATGCGTCATCACCACCTGTAACCCGGCGAGGGCTCTCGAGTTCCACACCCTGTTCGACGGTCGGCCGTCGACTCTTTGGCGCTACCACCTCGAGCCCTCGCCGCTCGGTACGCGCATAACCGAGTCCTACGAGATGCTCGCGGTGCCACGGTGGGTGGCGCTGCTCCAACGGATTCCACGTATGTCGGGGCGCTCCCGGCGCGATGCCCAGCGCGGAATGCAGCAGACCCTGCAGCGCCTCAAGGCGACCACGGAGCGGACGCCGTGACGGCCCCTGAGCACCTCCACGACGCGGTGACCGGCCAGCACCTGACCTTCTCACAGACGGGGCGCGACACCGAGGGAGCGCTGCTGCGCATCGAGGTGCGACTCGAGCCCGGCGGCTGGGTCCCGCGCCATGCTCACCTCCGACAAGACGAGCGCGTCGAGGTGCTCGCTGGGACGCTGACGGTGAAAGTCGGCCGCAGCGAACGCACTCTCGGCGTTGGCGATTCGTCGGAGGTCGCGAGACGCAGGGTTCACGTCGTCCGCAACGCTGGCTCCAACGATGCTCGCTTCACCTTGGAGGTCCGTCCCGCTCGGCGGATGCAGGGCGCGATGCGTGCCCTCTTCTTCGTGATGCGCCTCGCGCGCCCCCTCGTACGCAAGCCCCCAAGCCGTTGAACGCGGTTCACGAGTAAGCGCATGTCACACTTGTTGCAACGGACGGAGCTTCCTAGTGATCTATGCCGTGCTGCTGGTGGTCGCCGCTTTGAGTTGGCTGGCGGTGCGCCTGATCCCTGCTCGGAACGGATTGATGCGAGCCGGGATTGCGATGACGGTCGTCGGGGGGCTCACCACGTCGGTGATGTGGTGGTTGGTGATCCCGGAGGTCGTCCTCGTTGCCGGTTTGATCACCCTGGCGATCGGATGGTCGCGGCCTGCGGTGCGGCCAGGCTGACCGCGGCGGACGGCTTCCTTCCCGGAATTGGACGCGGAACAATCGTGTGGGTTTCCTCGTCAGCTGCGACGGCATGCGACGGCACCTGCTGACGGCGTGACCCGCGCCGGGCGGGAGAGGTCGCTGAAAACCCCTGCGCTCGGCGACGGGCTTGCGTCGTACCGTTGGAACATGGGACCCGCGCCGTCACCCTTGGAGCAGCGCCTTGCCTGGCTCATCGACGTGCTTGACGATCCGCAGGGGTGTACTGCGGCCGATATCGAGGCGGCCTACGACATGGCCGGTTGGCATGACTGGTCCCCGGAGCGTGAACTGGAATTTTTCGAAGGCGGCCGCCACGCCGCTTCAAGGCCTCTCGGTGTCGAGGGTGTCACCCTTGCGAGCAACGTGGAAGGTACGGCTGTCCTCGTCGGCGCCGATGGGAAGCGATGGTCGGTGTCGTGTTGGATCGAAGACAAGGAGCCGCACCGCATCACACGCGCCCGCACGATGCCC
>JBKJLN010000005.1:0-9960 GCA_046596935.1 Acidimicrobiales bacterium | reverse complement strand
CGGGAACCACGTTGGCCGGCGACGGGGCCAGGGCGACGATGGCGGCGGCCGCCGCCGTCGCAGAGAGGGCGACGACCGCCGGTGACCACCCGGGTCGACGGCGCGCCACCCAGGCGCCCAGCAGCACGGCCGCCAGCATCACCAGCAGGCAGGCGTGCACCGTCTCCCCCGAGCCGTACCCGGGCGTGAGCCACGTGAGCAGGAAACCGCGGACCCGGCCGGCGAGGCCGGCGCTGGCGAGCGACCCCCCCGGCGCCGGCACGCCGGCGGGGGGGCCGACGATCTGGGCGGTCCACTGCCCTTCGCCCCACCGGGCGGCCAGCGCCGCCGTGGCAGCGGCGGCGGCGACGAGGGCCGGGTACGCCACCCGCCTCGCCACCAGGCCGGTGGCCATCGCGGCCGCGGCCAGGGCCATCGCCACGAACAGGAACTCGGTGCGCAGCATCACGCCGGCAGCCACCACCGGCGCCACCGCCAAGGCGGCCAGGGGCCGGCGCCGCTCGATAGCACGGGCCGCGAGGAGCACGGCGCCGACGCCGAGGGCCGCGCCCAGCGCGTGCCCGAGCACGAGGAACCCGTCGAAGAGCAGGGGGCTGCCCACGCCCACGACCCACAGCGTTGGCCGGTCGAGCAGGGGGTCGAGCCGGCGGGCCAGGAGGCCGGCGAGGGCGGCGGCGACGACCGTGCCCGCAAGGGAGAGGACCACCATGCCCGCCGGGCCGCCGAGGCGGTCGGCCGTGGCCAGGAGCACGGGGTACAGGGGGTGCTTGGCGTAGGGCGCCACCCCGCGCAACCCCCGGTCGGAGTTCTCCAGCGGGTAGTTCGCGCCGGTCGGGTCGGCGGCAGGAAGGGGGTGCTCGACGACCCACCCGCCTCCCCGTGACAGCGACCGGGCCTGGGTGATCGCCGCCCCTTCGTCGGCGGAGAACGACGCGCCGGTCCCGATCACCGGCACGAGCGCGAGTAGGACGACGGCGAGGGCAAGGAGATGCGGGCCCAGGCGCCGGCGCCGGCCGCTGGGCACCAGGGAGGGCGCGTACGGCTCGTCCACCAGCGTCACCTTGTAGGTATCGGCCGCCGAGAGTCCCTCGTTGAGCGCGGCGTCGATCTTCGGGCTCACCCGGCCGGCGCCAGCGGGCGGCGCCGGCACAGGGGCATCATGTGGCGTGGGCCCGCCGCGTCGAGACCGGGTGATGCTGCCCCTCGTCGCCGGCGTCGTCGCCATGCACATCCTGGCGGTGGCCCGCCCCAACGACGTGCTGCGCCCGGTCGACGCCTGGTCGATCGGGCGCCTCCTGCTCGAGGGGAACGTCCCGTACCGGGACTTCCAGTTCGAGTACCCCCCGCTCGCGGCGCTGGCGTTCCTGCTCCCCGGGCTGGTGCCGCAGGTGGCGGCCAAGACGGTCCTCGCCCTGCAGGCTGTCGCCCTCGAGCTGCTGGCCATCGCCTTCATCTGGCGATACCCGGGGGCACTCAAGCGGTACCTCTGGCTATCCTTCCTGCTCTTTCCGTACCTTCCGGGCGGCTTCGACGCCTTCCCCATGGCCGCACTGGCGGTGAGCACCGCTCTCCTCTCTCAGGGGCGGCGGTCGGGATGGGCCGTCGTCGCCGTAGGCACCATGGTCAAGCTGGGGCCGGGGCTGGCCTGGGTCTGGTGCCGGCGCCCCCTCGTCACCGCCGCCGGCGCCCTCGCCGTCACCCTGGCCGTGGTCCTCGCGCCCGTGGCCCTGGCCCGGGAGAGGACCGACGACTGGCTGACCTACAACCTCGACCGGGGGGTCCAGGTGGAGTCGGTGGCGGCGTCCACGACCTGGTTGGCCCGGCAGGTGAATGGCAGCCCGTCAACCGTCGAGTACCGGTTCAAGGCCTTTGAGATCGACCACGCCTCGCTGGCCGTCGCCGTCTGGACCGTCGCCGGCGCCGCCGGGCTGGGCTGGATCGCCCTCCGCTCCCGGGGCCGCAATGCCTGGGCCGTGGCCCTCCTGGCCGTCGATGTCTTCCTCATGTCCTCCAAGGTCCTGAGCCCTCAGTACTTCGCCTGGACCGCCCCGCTGGCCGCCGTCGTGGGCGGCCGGGCCTACGTGCTCCACCTGGCCATGGCCGGCCTCACGGTGCTGGTGTCGTCGCTGGTGGACCACAGCCAGGCGTTCCTGGCCATGGCCGCTTTCCGCAACGCCGTCCTGGTCGCCACGGTGGCCCTGGGCCTGTGGCAGCTCCGCGCCCCGACCGGGGAGCCCGAGGAGGCCCCGACCCCCGCCGGGTAGCCGGGGCGCCGGCTGCCCGGCGGCAGCGTGCTGGTCGCCTACCCGACCTGCTTCAGTTCTCTTTTCAGGTCGTGGATCTCGTCGCGGAGCCGGGCGGCGTACTCGAAGCGCAGGTCGGTGGCCGCCTCCTTCATCTCCTCTTCAAGAGTTCGAATCAACCGCTCCAACTCCTCCTGGGGCAGCTCGGCGAAGTCGCTGCGCACCTTGTCACGCTTGCGGGACCGCCTGTCCTTGCCCGGCCGCGGCGCCTCGCCGTTCCCGTCCGGGCGGAGCATGGCCAGGATATCGGTGACCGCCTTGCGAATGGTCTGGGGGTCGATGCCGTGCTCGAGGTTGTGCGCCTCCTGCACGCCCCGCCGGCGGTTGGTCTCGGAGATGGCCCGCTGCATGGAGTCGGTCACCTTGTCGGCGTACATGATCACCTGACCGTC
Source organism: Acidimicrobiales bacterium (assembly GCA_046596935.1). Taxonomy (GTDB): domain Bacteria; phylum Actinomycetota; class Acidimicrobiia; order Acidimicrobiales; family CADCTF01; genus DATLED01. Next base: position 7,265 of record JBKJLN010000005.1, on the reverse strand, counting down.
GACGTTGCGGGCGGCGCGCCCCATGGTCTGGATCAGTGACGTCTCGCTGCGCAGGAAGCCCTCTTTGTCCGCATCCAGGATGGCCACCAGCGACACCTCGGGCAGGTCGAGGCCCTCCCGCAGCAGGTTGATGCCGACCAGCACGTCGAACTCCCCGAGCCGCAGGTCGCGCAGGATCTCGATGCGCTGGATAGTGTCGACCTCGCTGTGCAGGTAGCGGACCTTCACGCCCAGTTCCAGCAGGTAGTCGGTGAGGTCCTCCGCCATCTTCTTGGTGAGGGTGGTGACCAGGACCCGGTCGCCGCGCTCGGTGGTGACCTTGATCTGCTCCATGAGGTCGTCGATCTGGCCCTTCGTGGGCTTGACCACCACCTCGGGGTCGGTCAGGCCCGTCGGGCGGACGATCTGCTCGACCACCTGCGTCGACTGCGCCAGCTCGTAGTCAGACGGTGTGGCCGACAGGAAGATGCACTGGTTGACCCGCTCGTACCACTCGTCGAAACGGAGGGGACGGTTGTCGGCCGCCGAGGGCAGGCGGAAGCCGTGGTCGATCAGGGTCTCCTTGCGGCTGCGGTCTCCCTCGTACTGCCCGTGCAGCTGCGGCACGGTGACGTGGGACTCATCGATGACGAGGAGAAAATCCTTCGGGAAGAAGTCCATCAGCGTGTTCGGCGGCTCGCCCCGATTGCGTCCGTCGATGGGCCCCGAATAGTTCTCGATGCCGTTGCAGTAGCCCACCTCCTGGATCATCTCGAGGTCGTACTGCACCCGCATGCGCAGCCGCTGGGCCTCGAGCAGTTTGCCGTCGCGCTCGAACTGCGCCAGCTGCACCTGCAGCTCGTGCTCGATGCGCTTGACCGCCGCCTGCAAGCGCTCTTCGCCAGCGACGTAATGGGTGGCGGGAAAGATCGTCACCTCGGCGAAGTCGCCGAGGAGCTCGCCGGTCAGCGGGTCGGTGCGGGTGATGCGCTCGACTTCGTCACCGAACATCTCGATGCGGAGGGCGAACTCCTCGTAGGCCGGATGGAGCTCGATGGTGTCGCCCCGGACCCGGAACTTGCCCCGCACGAGGTTGGCGTCGTTGCGCTCGTAGTTCATGTCGACGAGCTGGCGGAGCATCGCCCGCTGATCGATCTCGGCGCCGGCCCGCAGGAACAGGATCTTCTTGGCGTACTCCTCAGGGGAACCGAGGCCGTAGATGCACGACACAGAGGCAACCACGATCACGTCACGCCGGGTCAGGAGCGCAGACGTGCAGGCGTGGCGGAGACGGTCGATCTCGTCGTTGACCGACGAGTCCTTCTCGATGTAGGTGTCGCTCGAGGGGATGTAGGCCTCGGGCTGGTAGTAGTCGTAATACGAGACGAAGTACTCGACCCGATTCTTGGGGAAGAACTCCCGCATCTCGTTGGCCAGCTGGGCGGCCAGCGACTTGTTGGGGGCGATGATGAGGGTGGGCCGCTGGGTCTTCTCGATCGTCCAGGCGATGGTGGCCGACTTGCCGGATCCGGTGATGCCGAGAAGCGTCTGGAAGCGGTCGCCGCGCTCGATCCCAGCGGCGAGGTTGGCGATGGCCTCGGGTTGGTCGCCCGCCGGCGAGAATTCGGAGACGACCTCGAATTTCGGTCCCGCAGACACCTTGGTGGTCACGTCCAAAGCTTACGGCTGACCTGTGACAGGAATGCCGGCCGGCTTTCCGTCACGAATGGGTGCCAGATCGACCGTTGGGGACGGAAAGCCGAGGACGGGCGGGCGGTCAGCCGATCGAGGCTTGGAGCTGCTCGGCCCAGGACCAGGCGGCGTCGACTTGAGGGACGAGGTCGGCGAGGGAGCCGGAGTTGTCGATGACCACGTCGGCGATGGCCCGACGTTCGTCGCGAGAGATCTGGGCCGCGACTCGGGCGCGGGCGTCGTCTGCGGAGAAGCCGCGATGTTCGACCAGCCGGGCGACCGCCACCTCGATCGGGCAGTCGACCACGATCACTCCGACGATGGGATAGGCGCCGCGACCCCGCTCGGCCAGCAGCGGAATGTCCATGACCACGATGTTGTCCGTGGCCGCCTGGGCCGCCAGGCGCCCGCCCATCACCCGACCGACGAGCGGCCAGGTGAGGCCCTGGAGGTCGGCCCGGGCGCCTTCGTCGGCGAACACGATGGCCGCCAGCGCCGGGCGATCGAGGCTGCCGTCGGCGGCGACCACGCCGGCTCCGAAGCGCTCGACGATGCCGACGTAGGCCTCGCCGCCGGGAGCCTGGAGTTCGCGCACGATGGCATCGGCGTCGACGATCACTGCCCCCCGCTCAGCCAGGAGCCCCGACACGGTCGACTTTCCCGAGCCGATTCCCCCCGTCAACCCCACGACCAGCATGGCCGGAACGTACCATCGGGGCATCGAACTCCGGACCCGAGACACGCCGCAGGTCGGGGCGCCGAACGAAGCGGCCGTACCGGCAACCCGGGACCCAACCCGTCCGCAATCGCGTCCCCTGCGCGGTGGTCGACCACCTGCGGAAGACCTGCTGGCCCGTTTCGGTCCGCTGGTCACGGCGGTCCGCTGGGCGACGGTGGCCGTCGGACTGGCGCTCGCCGCCCTCAACAGCACCGATGCGCCGCGCCTGCTGGCCTTCGGCGTTCCGCTCGTCATCTACGCCGCCCTGCGGACGATCCGGCCACTGCGGTACCTCTCGGGAGAGAACACCGGCCTCGTCATGGTTCTGGCCGAAGTGGCGTTGAGCCTCGGCGTCGTCGTCGCCACCGGCTACTGGACCAGCCCCTACGCCTTCTGTCTGGCGTCGGCCATTCTCGCCGCCGGGTTCGCACGTGGCTTCGGGTTCGCCATACGCACGGCGTGCGCGGCCATCGCGGCCGTCGCCATCCCCTATCACGTGACCATCGTGGGCGCGCGGTCGCTCACGTCCGTGCAGTGGGGCGGCGAACTGCTCCTCATCGCCCTCGTCGCCGGATATGCCCGCCGGCTCTTCGGCGAAGCCGAGCAGCAGAGCGCGCTGGCCCGCCAGGCCAACGATCTCCTCTCCCAACTCAATGCCGTCGCCCAGACCCTCCCGGGGTCGCTCGATCTCACCGAGACCGTGGCGGCGACGATCCTCCAGTTGCGCGAGTTGTTCAGCTTCGACGTCATCGTGATTCTGATTGGTCAGGACGCCGGTTCGGACTGGACGGTCGTCGCCGCTGAAGGACACCCGCTCCCGGCGACGTTCAGTACCCGCCAGTTGCCGGAGCCGATCCGCCTGGCACTCACCACGGGGCGGCCGACCCGCAGTGATGGCGGGCAGGGCTTCGATTCCGCGTCCACCGAGGGCATCGCCATTCCCCTTCTGGCGAGGGACGTGCTCATCGGGCTGCTCGCCATCGAGCAGCACGAGGGGGGACGGCTGGGCGAACGCGAGATCCAACTGGCCGAGAGCATCGCGGGACAGGCCGCCCTCGCCCTCGACAACGCACGGTCGTTCTCCCGCCTCCGGATCGTCGGCGCTGATGAGGAGCGAACCCGCATCGCCCGCGACCTCCACGACCGCGTCGGGCAGAGCCTCGCTTTCGTCTCGTTCGAACTCGACCGCATCAGCCATCGCGCGGCCGGCGGGCCGGTCGAGGACGATCTCCTCCGGCTCCGGGAGGAAGTGCGTCGGGTCGTCACCGAAGTACGCGACACGCTCTACGACCTCAGGATGGACGTCTCGGAGCGCCAGGACCTCGTGTCGACGCTGGCGGACTTCGTCGACCGGGTCTCGGAGCGCACTTCCATCGACATCGGCTTCAACTTCGTGGCCGATCGCCGGCTGCCGCTGCGACAGGAACGGGAGATCTGGCGTATCGCCCAGGAAGCCGTCACCAATGCGCTTCGCCACGCCGACGCCACCTCCATACAGGTCCACTGGCGGTGCGACTCGTCCAGTGCGGTTCTCCTCGTGGACGACGACGGGCGTGGTCTCCCGACGGATCCGGAACTCGCCGGACCCGACGGCCGGTACGGGATCGTCGGCATGCGCGAGCGCGCCGCTGCGATCGGCGGCCGGCTCGATCTCGGCATCAGCCCGGGCGGGGGCGTGCAGGTGCGCTGCGCCATCAGACAATGACCATTCGCCTTCTCCTCGCCGACGACCACACGATGGTGCGCCAGAGCATGCGCCGGTCGATGGAGGAAGCCGGGTTCGAGATCGTGGGCGAGGCGGCCGACGGACATCAGGCCGTGCGCATGGCCGCCGAGCTCGATCCCGACGTCGTCCTCATGGACGTCTCGATGCCCGTCCTCGGTGGCGTCGAAGCCACCCGTCAGCTGCGCAAGGTCGTCGGGGCTCCGCAGGTCGTGATGCTGACGATGCACGTCGATGCCGATGTGGTCCGCCAAGCCCTGAACGCCGGAGCTGTCGGCTATCTCACCAAGGATTGCAGCATCTCCGAGGTCATCGAGGCCGTGCGCATGGCCGCCGATGGGAACGGCGCCATGTCGCCCGATCTTGCCGCCGCCCTCCTGCGCGAGGCCACCGACGTCACGACGGAGGCCCCTGTGCTCAGTGGTCGCGAGGTCGAGGTGCTCCAGATGATCGCCGAGGGCGCCTCCCCCCCGGAGGCGGCAGAACGACTCTTCATCAGCGTGAAGACGGTCAAGAATCACCTCTCGTCGATCTACGAGAAACTCGACGCCAGGGATCGGACGCAGGCCGTGCTCAAGGGTCTGCGCATGGGCATCATTCGCCTCGATTGACCCAATTGCTCCGACGATCTGCGGGGAATTGGGTCGAACGACCTATCGAACCCTCTGCCGGCATGGCCGATAGTTGAGGAGAACGCAGCACCGATGAAGGAGAACCCGTGAACCTCGTGTCCTACCACCAGCAGATCGTGACGCCGTATCTGCGCGCGCGGTGGGGCGGCAACGACGAGACCGGGGCCAGCCTGGTCGAGTACGCCCTCCTCGTGGCGCTCATCGCCGTCGTGTGCATCGTCGCCATCAGCTTCCTCGGCGGGCAGAGCAAGGACAAGCTGAACCAACTCGGCTCGACCGTCGGCGGCTAGGCCGTTGGCACCCAGGCGGGTGGTGCCTTCCCGAGGCGAGAACGCCGACTCCGGCACCTCCCTCGTCGAGTACGTCCTCCTGGTCGGCTTGATCGCTCTCGTCGCGTTGATCAGCCTGCGGTTCTTCGGCTCATCTCGGGACAACAGCCTTTCCCGGAGCGCATCCTCGATCGGTGGCATCGTGCGGCTCAACCTCGAGCGCTGAGCCACACCACCCAACCATCACGAATCCCGACTCGCCGCCAGCGATCGCTGGCGGCGAGTTGCGCGTCCAGGGGCTCCGAGGCCTCCCACACCACGACGTCGACCTTGCGGCGCTCGAGGATCGCCAGGGCGTCGGGCGAGCCGTGGAGCAGGCGCAGGTAGTCGCGGGTGACGTCGAGCGGGTACATGTCGACCCGATCGTCGAACAGCACGTGGGCGTCGGCTCCATCGCGCAGAATCAGGTAGCCGGCGGCAATGTCGGTCGTGGCCACGCGGGCAGGCCGCTCGTACAACCGCGACGCCCGGACGGGAAAGGCCCGCAGGTCGAAGGCCGGCTGGCGGCTCGTGCCGAGCACGAAGACGAGGGCCAACGCCACGAGCGCGCCGGCGATCGCAAAATGCGTTCGAGAGGGGACGCGAGGGGTGCCGGCGCCCGGCATCGGTGGCGCCGGTGCTCTGCCGGCGAGCGCCCGTCCGAGTGCCGGCGCAGCGACGATCGCGGCCATGGGCAGATTGCGTTGGGCCGCCAGTCCGGCAACCACGAAGGCGGCCATCGGGAGGACGTCGCGCCACCCGCGTCGGGCCAACACGACCGCCACCACGGCGGCGAGCAGACAGACGAGGGTGAAGATCCCCGTGTGCGTGGTGACGTCGGGCGGCCGCCACTCGGCCACCTCGGCGAAGGCCTCCCGCTTGGCGAGGACGGCCACCGGGAAGACCAGGAGTCGGGGTCCGAGGGGGTTCACGCAGGCAACGGCGAGTCCGGCCACGAACCCTCCGAGCCACGGAAGGACGGGCGGGCGACGCTTGCCCTCGAGGCGCTCGCCGATGGCCACCAGGACGAGCCAGGCGAGCCCGAGGACGACCGACCCGTGACTGTTGACCCAGATCCATACGACGGGGACGAGCAGCCACCACGCCCGGCGGGCCTCGACGATGGTGATCGTCACTGCCAACCCCAGGAGCCCGAAGGCCAACGGACGCGGCGACCAGTATACGATGCCCATCCCCACCGCCAGCGACGCCGCCAGGGCGGTTCTCAGCGGGCGACCAGTTCTCGCCAGGCGTGCCACCAGCCAGCCCAGGAGGCCGTAGAGGAGGCCTTGCTCGATCCGCACGAGGGAGAAGCCACCGAGGCGCTCGGCGGCGCCGTAGGTCGCCGTGGCCAGCCAGCTCTGGACCACCCACGGTTGGCCGGCGGCGGTGAACGAGTACGGGTCACGGCGCGGGATCGATCCCGTTCGCACCAGGTCGATACCGGTTCGGAGGTGGACGAACAGCGAGTTGTCACCCAGTGGGCGAAGGCCGAAGCGCAGCCCGAGAAGAGCGAAGGTGGCAACGAACAGCGATTCCAGCGCCGGCGGTCGCCGCCGCAGAATGCTCAAAAACCAGAGGAGACGAAGTTCAGCGCCGCCGGGCCGAGGAGCACGACGAAGATGCCGGGGAAGATGCAGAACACCATGGGGAAGAGCAGCTTCACCGGCGCCTTCAGCGCCTCCTCCTGAGCCTGCTGACGGCGCTTGATCCGCATCTCCTCGGACTGGCCGCGCAGGATCCGCCCGATGGACACGCCGAAGGTCTCGGCTTGGATGAGGGCGAGGACGAACGATCGCAGCTCGGGGACGTCCGTGCGGGCGTCGAGCGCTCGCATGGCATCGGCACGACCGGCGCCGGCGCGCATCTCGCCGAGCATCCGGGCGAACTCCTCCGTGAGCGGCCCGGGGACGGCGGCGACCGTGCGCTCGAGGGCTTGGTCGAAGCCGAGGCCGGCTTCGACGCTGATCGTCAACATGTCGATGACGTCGGGGAGCACGACCCGCATGGCTTGGCGTCGTTCCTCCATCTGCCGGTTCAGGACGGCATCGGGCCCGAGCAGGAAGGCGGCGCCGAGGAAGAAGAAGATCAGCACCTTGTCGCGCGTCGTGGCCGGGATGAGGATCGCCACGACCAACGTGGCCGGCACGGCGGCGGCCGAGAGGACACGAATGGCCCGGAAGCGGTCGAGCTCCTCAGCACCGGGCTTGCCG
>JBKJLN010000443.1:0-3027 GCA_046596935.1 Acidimicrobiales bacterium | reverse complement strand
CTGGAAGCCTTCGGCAATGAGGATCAAAAGCAGAAGTACCTCACCCGGTTGGCTATGGGCGAGATTGTCGGAGCCTTTTGTCTTTCCGAACCCGAAGCCGGCTCGGACGCCACTTCGCAGCATACCACCGCCGAAGACAGGGGGGATTACTACTTGCTAAATGGGACTAAAAACTGGATCACCAGCGGCAACACGGCGTCAGTGTGCCTGGTCATGGCGCAGACTCATCCTGAGGAAGGTCACCGGGGCATCAATTGCCTCATCGTGGAAAAAGGTCTGGAAGGTTTTTCAATAGGCCGGAAGGAGGACAAAATGGGCATTCGGGCTTCGGACACGCACTCACTCATGTTCTCGGATGTGAAGGTCCCCAAGGAGAACCGCATCGGCGATGACGGCTTCGGCTTCAAGTTCGCTATGGGAACTCTGAATGGCGGACGCATCGGCATTGCCGCCCAGGCGTTGGGTATTGCAGCCGGGGCCTATGAACTAGCTTTGGGCTACGCGCAGGAACGAAAAACCTTCGGCATCCCGATTTTTGAGCACCAGGCCATTCAGTTCAAACTCGCCGACATGGCGACGAAGCTCGAGGCGTCCCGCCTGTTGACGCGGTCGGCAGCCGAGAAGTTCGACAGTGGGACGCGGGCCGACGTCGAAGCCGGGATGGCCAAGTTGTTCGCCTCGGAGACGGCCTTCGAACTGGCCACCGAGGCGATGCGCATCCACGGCGGGTACGGCTACACGACCGAGTTCCCGGTCGAGCGTTACTACCGCGACGCGCCCCTCATGCTCATCGGTGAAGGCACCAACGAGATCCAGCGTCTTGTGATCGCCCGCGGCCTGCTCGAGCGATACGCGTTGTAGCCGCTTGCTTCAGGCGCTCACAGGCGAGTCGATGAGCTCGGCCAACCGGAGACGATCGACGTCGTCCATCTCGAGAAAGACGAGGCGGTACTCGTAGCTCCCCGTGGTGGTGACGGTGGCCTGGAGCACGGCGGCCAAGGCGACGATGGCCTCCCCGGAAGGCAACTCGATGGTGACCGTCGGGTCGCAACCATGGGGAAACGGCTGGGCCAGCAACACGCGGCAACCGCCCTCGCCGATGTCGATGGTGTCGCCCTTCACACTGCCGAAGGCACCTGGATCGAGTTCACCCGGGTCGTCGAAGTTCGACATGATCACCGGAATGGCGAGGTGAGCCCGCTGGGCTTCACGTCGTTGCACTCGCTCGATGTCGTGGACGCGAAGATCGATGACGCTCTCGTGTCCCTCGTGAGGGGACAATGTCGCTGTCATCCGATAGAGCGCATCGGGGGCGAAGAAGCTGGCAACGACCTCACACTCGGGACTGGCGGGCCGGGGTGACGCGCCGAGGTTGATGACCACTTGGTCGGAGTCATCACCGACGACCACGCCGGTGATGCAGTCGGTGCCTCCCGCGCTGAGCTCGATGAGTGCTACCTGGCCGGGAATCGGCTTCCATGCGAACGGCATCTCGGACCTCCTGAGGTCACCCTGCGTGGGGTTCTATCGGACATCTCGCGACAAATGGAAGGCATCAGCGAAGAAATGACCCGAGATGACCATCGAGAACATGGTCCCAGTGGCGTCGACTCGCCGCCGGACACCCCCCGCTCGTATCTTCGGCGCCATGACGACCCACGATCGGCCCTTCGGTCGCTACTTCGAGGACTTCGAGGTCGGCGACGTCTACAAGCACTGGCCCGGCAAGACCATCACCGAATACGACGACCACCTCTTCTGCATGATCACCATGAACCACCACCCGTTGCACACCAACGAATGGTTCGCCGCCAACGAAACGCCCCAGGGCAAGAACGTCGTCGTCGGCAATCTCGTGTATTCGTTGGTGCTCGGCATGAGCGTGCCCGACATCAGCGGGTCGTGCATCGCCAATCTCGAAGTGACCGATCTCAAGCACAAGAAGCCCACCTTCCATGGCGACACGATCTATGCGGAGTCGAAGTGCGTCGACAAGGTCGAGTCGACCTCGAAGAATGATCGAGGCATCGTGACCGTCGAGACCAAGGGCTTCAACCAGCATGGCGACGAGGTCTGCTCGTACACCCGCAAGCTGATGGTGTGGAAGGCCTCTGCGGGTCCCGAGCGCCAGCGTCCGTACGGCGGCGACGTCTGGTCGTCCTGACGCCGTGAAGCGACGAAGCCGGCGGCTGCTGGTGGCGGCCGCCGGTCTTCCGATCGTGGCCGTCGCCGTGCTGGGGATTGAAGTGCAGGTGGCCGCACGCGGTCGGAACCTCGACGACGTCGAACTCACGTATCCGAAAGCCGCGGCCGACGACACCAGGACGGCGGTGTGGATCGGTGACTCGACGGCCTACGGCATCGGCGTTCCGCGCGCCGAGCAGAGCGTCGCCGCTCGGGTGGCCGCCGCCCGAGAGGAATCGGTGGTGATGCTGGCGGTGTCGGGGGCGACGCGCGCCGACGTGATTGCCAACCAACTCGGACGGGTCGAGCGGGCGGCTCCCGACATCGTCTACATCAGCGTCGGCGCCAACGACACGACCCACGTGACGCGACGGCCAGCCTTCGAAGCGATGTATCGACGGCTTCTCGACGGCCTTCCGCGCGGCATCCCGGTCGTGGCCCTCGGCGTCCCCGACATGGGCGCGCCGCCCCGGCTGGCACAACCCCTTCGGGCCATCGCCGGCTTCCGAGGTCGCCAGCTCGATGCCATCGTGCGTCAGGTCGTCGCCGACCGTCCGGGAACGACGTACGTCGATCTGGCCCGTCGCACCGGCCCGCCCTTCCGCCGCCATCCGGATCGGTACTTCGCCGGCGATGGCTACCACCCGAGCACCGACGGCTACGGGCTCTGGGCCGAGGCCGTGCTGGCTACCGTCGGGCGATGAGCGAGCGCAAGCCCATCCGGGACGCAGCCGCCAAGGGCTACGGACGGGGTGCCACCGAGTACGAGCGGGGTCGACCGAGCTATCCAGCCGAGGTCATCGCCACCCTCGAACGGGAGTGTGGCCTCGGGCCGAGCACGAC
>JBKJLN010000053.1:0-4791 GCA_046596935.1 Acidimicrobiales bacterium | reverse complement strand
CGACCACGGCGTCTTCAGACCCGACGACCTCCACCTCGACCACGGCTGCCGACGGCGGAGGGGCATTTGGCGTCACCACTGTCTCGACGCCTCCCGCTCGCCTCGGCCTGCTGGCATCGGTCAAGGCCACCACCGATGGAAAGGTCGAGCGGGTCACGTTCGAGTTCGAGGGTGAGCTTCCCGGCTACCGGATCGGCTTCGTCGACCGCCCCGTCATCCAGGACGGATCGGGCGAAGAGATCCAGGTCGCGGGTGGCGCCGTTCTCGAGGTGCACTTCGAGCCCGCGTCGGGCTTCGACCTGACTGGTGAGGGTCGTCAGGTCTACAAGGGACCCGTGCGCCTCGACCTCGCCACCCGAACCGTCGTGGACGTGACGAGGACCGGCGACTTCGAGGCCGTGCTGGCCTGGGCCATCGGCCTCGACGCCAAGGCCCCCTTCCGGGTGCGGACCGCCACCGCCCCGAACCGGGTCATCGTCGAGGTCGGCGGCGGGGCCTAAGCCGCGGCCAGAACACGGGCGTAGAGCGCGAGATAGCGCTCGGCCAAGCTGTCCATCGAGAACTGATCTGCACGGGCATCGCCGGCCTCGACCAGACGCCTCCGGAGGGCGCCGTCGCCGAGCACCCGGGTGAGGGCGGCGCCCAGGGCTGCCGGATCGCCAGGGGGCACCAGGAGGGCGTGCTCATCGGGTCGGGCCACGTTGCGGTAGCCGGGAAGGTCGCTGGCCACGATGGGGGCCGAGGCGGCCATGGCCTCGAGCAGTACGACACCAAAGGACTCGCCGCTGATCGACGGTGCGCAGAAGGCGTCGGCCCCACGAAGGTAGCCGGCCTTCTCCTCGTCACTGATGCGGCCGAGCCACCGGATCCGGGACTCACCGGCGTAGCGGGCCTGGAGCTCGGCCGTCTGCACGCCGTCGCCGGCCACCAGCACCGTCACGTCCGAGGGCAGGTGCTCGAGGGCACCGAGCAACGTCGCCAGGCCTTTGCGGGGCTCGTGGCGTCCGACGAACAGGATCGAGCGGCCCGGCACGTCGATGGCGTCGGCCTTGGAGAAGCGTTCGACCTCGATCCCGTTGAACACGAGCTCGTACTCGCCGCCGACGGCCTCGTGGGCGGTCGCTCTGGCATCCTCAGAAACGGCGCACCGAACGGCCAGGCGCTTGGCCAACCCCTTGGCGATGGGGCGGAGGGCGGCGTAGGCGGCGCTGGCGCCCGCCCGGTGGAAGGTTCCGATACACGGCCGGTCACTGACGAGCAGGGTGGTGACGGTCGGCCCGGGCACGAGGGGCTCGTGCAGGTGGACGACGTCGAATTCCTCGTCGCGCAGCGCCCGCATGGTGCGGAGGGCACAGGCCGGGTCGGGTGCGATGGGCGCCACCGAGCCGTTGGCGGCCAGGGGAACGGACTTGCCGAGGGGCGTGACTCCAGCGTCCGGCGGCGGGCCGTCGCAGGGCGCCAGCACTCGCACCTCGTGGCCCAATGCGCGCAACGAGCGGGCCAGCCCCAACACCTGCGCCTGTACGCCTCCGGGCGGCGTCAGGCTGTAGGGGCAGACCTGAGCGATGCGCACCCGGTCACGGTAGCGGTCACCCTGACCGATCCCGCCACTCAGGCGAGGTCGTAGTCGCTCGGCCAGTTGGGTTGCATCAGGTGCCATTGCTCGGGGGCACGACGGATGAGGGCCTCGAGCTCGTAGGCCAGCAGTTGGGTGATGCGAGCGACATCCCGCCGCAGCCCCTCGCCCGAGCGCTCGACGGGGATCGGCGGCCGCACGATGCCGTGATGGCCAGGTCCGTCGAAGTACACCGCCGTGGGAAGCAGCGGCGCGCCCGTCCTCAAGGCCAGGGTGGCTGGCCCGGCGGGCAACGTCGTCCGCTCGCCGAAGAACTCCACCTCGATGCCGGTGCGGGCCAGATCGCGGTCGCAGACGAGGCCCACCAGTTCGTTGCGCCGCAGGGCTGCCAACACCGCCGGCCCCGCCTTGGGTCCGTGGGCGACGACGGTCAGCCCTGAGGCTCGTCGCATCTCGGCGAACCACTCGAAGAGCTCGGGCGGCTCGAGCGATTCCACCACCACGGTGGCCGGATATCCGGCGGTGGCGAACCAGGCGCCGCCGAAGTCCCATCCGCCGAGGTGAGGCAGGGCCATGATGACGCCGGTACCGTCGACGAGGGCACGCTCGACGTGACCGACGCCCTCCCAGGACATGCCGGCCTCGAGGGCGGCGCGGTCGGTCGACGAGAGGCGAAAGGACTCCATCCAGTACCGGGCATAGGAGTCGAAGGCCAGCTGGACCTTCCCTTCGAGGGCGACGCCGCTGAGGGTGCCGCCGTAAGCCCGTTGGAGGTGTCGGGCGATCATCGTCCGGCGGCCCCGCAGGCCGAGGGCGATGGGCACACTGAGGCTGTGGGCGAGGGTGGAAGCAACCGGGCCCGGAAGCACGTTGGCGAACCGCGCTGCGGCTTTGTAGCCGGCGACGGTCGCCCGCTGCGACAGCGAGGTCAGGGTCGACGTCCGCCGGCGCGGCGGCGAGTGCTGCCGGCGGTCGACGACGGCCAGGCGCGGGTGCGACGGTGGGCGTCACGGCTCGTACGGCGGGCGCCGTACCCCCGCCAGTCGGAGACCGACCGGGTGGTGCTCGCCGATTCCCTCCACGCCCGCCAGCGCTCGGAGACGGGACCAACTGGACGCTCGGGCTTGGCGGGAAGTTCGACGCTGGCCTGCTTCCACACCTTGGCGAATCGCTGCACGGCGGTGAGCAACGTGCCTGCCAGCATCAGCCACAACACCGGGACGAGCAGGACCGGGAAGGCGAGGCCGACGCCGAGGGCGATGATGCGTTCGGCCCGCTCCATGAGACCGCCCTTGGCCTGATAGCCGAGGCTCTCCGCCTTGGCCCGCTCGTAGGAGATGAGCGTCGAGGCGCCGAGCACGGCGAACGGCAGCATCGGCGCCAGGCCGCCGCGTGTCAGTGCGAAGTGCCAAGCGATGCCGCCGAGAACGAGCGAGTCGGTCACGCGATCGGCGACGGAATCGAAGAAGGCGCCCCGTTGGGAGGATGTGCCCGAGGCCTTGGCGACCGCCCCGTCGAGTAGGTCAGGCACGGCTGCCAGCGCTAGGAGCACGAGGCCGAGGAAGAGATGACCCGAGCCGATGACGACGGCCGTTGCGCCGGCCATAACGAGGCCGGTCGCCGTCAGGTGATCGGCGCTGATTCCCGTGCGGCGGAGCGCGGATCCGATCGGCTTGACGCCGTTGTCTACCGCGGTGCGCCAACGTCCATCGAACACTGCGAGGGCTCCTCTACGTGGGGGAAATCCCCCTCCAAGGTACCCCAACACCGAGAGTGACCCCGGTATGCCGCGCGCCCAGCGATCATCGAAGCACCCGTTCGGGCTCCCGTAGCATCGCCGGCGTGGCGCGCCGACTGCTGTTCGTCGTCGCCGTTGTCGTCGGATTGGCCATTCCCACGGCGATCCAGACCCTCCCGGCCCCGGTCGACCTGGGGACCCGTTTCGCCACCAATGGCGGGGATCCCGTCTTCCTCATGTGGACGATGGCCTGGGAATCCGACGCGCTCGCCGGCGGGCATCCGACCCGGGTGCTGCAGGGCAACCAGTTCTTTCCGGCCGCCGACACCATCGCCTGGTCGGACACGCTCCTGCTCTACCTGCCGGTCTTCGGGCCCCTGTACCTGGTCACCGGCAACCCCGTCCTCGCCTTCAACGCCACCGTCTTCGCGGCCCATCTGGCGGGAGCGCTGGCGGCGTATGGCCTGGCCCTGGTTCTCATCGGAAGGAGGTGGCCGGCGTTTCTGGCGGCGGTGCTGTTCACGCTCGCCCCTTACCGTTCACTGTCGCTGAGCCACCCCCAGCTTGCCGGCTTCGTTGGCGTCCCCCTTGCCTTGCTGTTCGTCGTTCGCTTCCTCCGCCATCGGAAGTGGCTGGATGCCCTCGGGCTCGGGGTCACCCTCGGAGCGACCTTCCTCGTCACCGCCTACTACGCCGTGATGCTCGCACTCGTTCTTCTCGTGACCGCCGCGATGTGGGCCGTCAGGCACCTCCGTTCACTTGGCGATCGTCGACTCTGGGTGGGGTCGGCCGTCGCCGCTCTCGCCGCCACTCTGTTGGTGGCCCCGCTGCTGCCGACCTACCGCGCCCTTTCCGAGGATGGGGTCCTCACGCGCACCACCGACGAGGTGTCGGCCTACACCGCCCGCCAGCGGTACTTCACCGAGGTTCCTCCCAGTCTCGTGTACCGCGCCGTGCACGATGATCCTGGCGCGCAGGGCCGAGACGTCGGCGGCTACTGGCCGGGCGGGGTGCTGCTCCTCGGGTTGCTCGCGGGCTTGCTGGCATGGATTGCCCGGCGACGTCCGGCAATCCCGATGACGGTCGAACAAGGTTCGGAGAACGGGTCGGGGTGGAGGGAGTTCGGCGTCCCCCTGGCGGCGGCGGCAGCGGTGTGCGCGCTGGTGATGATCGGTCCCGGTCCTGGCGTGGGGTCGATTCCCTACGAGGGCCTTCGAGCGGTGGTGCCCGGGCTCGCCGGCATCCGCGACGTCGGGCGCTTCTGGATGATGCCCTTGCTCGTCGGGGCCATCGCCTCCGCTCGGGGCTTCGATCGACTCGTCGCTCGCAGACGAACGACGATCTTCGTGGCGCTGGTGATCATCGCCGGCGCCGAACTGCTCTACCGTCCGCTCCTCGCGGAGGTCGACCGGTCGCCCCGGGCCACGGCGGCCAACCGTGCCCTCGTCGATCTTCCCCGAGGGGCGGTGACCGAGTT
>JBKJLN010000226.1:0-3028 GCA_046596935.1 Acidimicrobiales bacterium | reverse complement strand
TCGTCGCGGCGGCTGTCCGGGGCGGGGGGCGTGGAAGAACCCGGGAGGGACATGCCGATGGCCTCGGCCACCGACGCCATCGTGTTGGCCGTGAACATGCCCGCGCAGCTCCCCTCGCTCGGGCAGGCACCGCGCTCGATCTCACCGAGCTCGGCGAGATCCATCGTGCCGGCGGAGTATGCACCGACGGCCTCGAACACCGTCGTGATGTCGGTGGCCTTCCCCTTGTGCTGACCGGGGAGGATGGACCCGCCGTACACGAACACCGACGGGAGGTTGACCCGAGCCGCGGCCATGAGCATCCCCGGGAGGCTCTTGTCGCAGCCGGCGAAGGTGACCAGCGCGTCGAGGCGCTCCGCGTGCATCACCGTCTCGACGGAGTCGGCGATGACCTCTCGACTCACGAGCGATGCCCGCATCCCCTCGTGTCCCATGGAGATGCCGTCGCTGATTGCGATCGTGACGAACTCGATCGGGAAGCCGCCCGCAGCCCGCACCCCTTCCTTCGACCGCTTGGCCAGCCGGTCGAGCGGCATGTTGCACGGGGTGACCTCGTTCCACGAGGAAGCGACGCCGACCTGGGGCTTGTCCCAGTCGTCGTCAGTCATGCCGATGGCGCGGAGCATCGCTCGCGCCGGCGCCCGCTCGAAGCCGTCGGTGACCTCGGAACTGCGGGGCTTGCGCGTCGTGCTCACGGTGTCTGCTCCTGCCCATCGCTCGTGGTGGAGGTGGGTTCGCTGGTGGTGGTCGTATCGCTCTTCAGACCACACACGTTGGTGCTGTAGGCCGTGAGCCGGGCGCCGGCCGCCTCGAACTCCTTGTTCTCGGCCTCGGTCGGTTGCTTCGCCGGATCCGGCTTGTAGGTCTCGCCCTTGGCGGTGGCCTCGAAGAACGGACGAATCTGCTTCACCACGAGGACGACGTCGGCCTTGATCTCGGCGGGCGCCTTGTCCTGCAGATTGTCGAGCACCTCCAGACCCTTCTCGGCCCGCTTCTTGTCCTCCTCGGAGTTGTCGCCGGTGAGGTTCAGTGCGCCCTCGTTCTTCTTCAGGTCGAGGAGGTACGCACAGAAGTTCTTGGCCCCCTTGCCCGAGAAATCGGGGTCGGTGCCGTCGGTCGAGTCCTTGGCCGACGCCGACGACTTCTTCGAGGCCACGTCGATGTCGCCGTTGTCGCTGCTGCCGCAGGCCGCCAACGCCAGGGCGGCCAGACAGAGAATGATCAGGAACTTCCGCATGGGGTCCTTTCCACCACGACCGCCAGAGGCCGGAATCGAAGTCGGCGTCGATCGTAGTGCTGCGGTCTAACGTCGTCCGATGGCGCCGATCGTGCGGGCTCGGGGAGTCGTCAAGCGATGGGGCTCGACCCAGGCGCTCGTCGGTGCCTCCTTCGAGATCGGATCGGGCATCACCGGGTTGCTCGGCGCCAACGGAGCCGGCAAGACCACGTTGCTCGGGCTCATCCTCGGCATGCACCGTCCGGATGGCGGCACCCTCGAGGTGCTCGGCCGCGACCCTTGGAAGCTCGGCCCCGAGGTACGGGCCCGCGTCGGCTACGCCCCCGAGCACGACGCGTTACCGGAGGATGTGCGCGCCCATGACGTGGTCCGCCACTTCGCCGAGGTCCACGGTCTGCCTCGTCGGGAAGCCCAGACACGGGCCAGCGACGCGCTGTGGGAGGTGGGTCTCGGCGAGGAACGCTTCCGGGCGGTGGGCACGATGTCGACGGGCCAACGCCAACGGGTGAAGTTGGCGGTCGCCATCGCCCACGACCCCGAGGTCGTGCTGCTCGACGAGCCGACGAACGGACTCGACCCCGTGCAGCGCGACCAGATGCTCGCTCTCATCCGGCGTATCGGTCATGACCTCGGCCTCGATGTGATCCTCTCGTCGCACCTCCTCGACGAGGTCGAACGGGTGAGCGACTCGGTGGTGATCATCGACGGCGGACGAACCGTCAGCAGTGGACGCTTGGATGACCTCCGGGGGGTCGACCGGGCCGAACTCCTGGTCGAGCTCGACGGAGACGCGCCTGCCGGCGTTGGGTTGGTCGCTGCGTTGGCCGAGCGGGGAGCCGCGGCAGTCGTCGACGGTCGCCTCGTCGTGGTCGCTCTCGAGAGTGATGTCGTGTTCGACCTCGTGCGCGATGCGATCGCCGATCTCGGACTGGCCGTGCGTCGACTCGAGCGCCGGACGGCCAGCCTCGAGGACGTCTTCCTGGCCGGCGCCGACGCCGGTGCCGCCAGAGCCGCTGGGTCGGGTACATGAGCGACGCCCGGGTCGGAGCCGACGCCCGCATCCTCGAGCGCGGCTACCGGCGCTACACCGGTGAACGCCAGGGGCAGGCGCACGCCGTGCGCAGTGTCATCGCCCACACGCTGCGACGCATCCTGGGGCTCCACCGCCCGGCCCGGGCCAAGGTGTTGCCGCTGCTGGCCATCTCGTTCGCGTACCTGCCGGCGATCGTCTTCGTCGGCATCATCGCCCTGTTCGGCCGATTCGGCGGGCGCAACCAGGCCCAGCAGATCATCCCGGAGTACGCCGACTACTACGGCTTCATCATCTCGGCCATCGTCCTCTTCGTTGCTTTCGTGGCGCCCGAAGCCCTCTGCCCAGACCGTCGGTCGCGGGTGCTCAGCCTCTACCTGGCGTCGCCGCTGACTCGCCTGACGTACCTGGCGGCCAAGGGGGCGGCCATCGCCATCGTGCTCGCCGCCGTGACCATCGGGCCGCCTCTCCTCCTCCTGTTCGGCCTCGTGCTGCAGGGTTCGGGGCCCGACGGCTTCGTCGAGTTCCTCCGGGTGCTCATCCGGATTCTCGAGGCGGGCGCACTCTTCACGTTCCTCTTCACCGCGCTGTCGCTCGGCGTGGCCAGCCTCACCGACCGGCGGGCGGTGGCCGCCGCATCGACGCTGTTCGTCATCCTCGGTTCGGGGATCGTGGCCGGCACCCTGATCGCCGTGCTCGACCTTGCGCCGAGCCTGGTGGTCTTGAGTCTGGTGCGGTCGGCGACGCTGCTCGTCTTTCGC
>JBKJLN010000009.1:0-3565 GCA_046596935.1 Acidimicrobiales bacterium | reverse complement strand
GGCGGGGTGGCTCGCCGCCGCCTCGGGGCCGTGGGTCCGGCAAGCCACGCCTTCGCCCCGACCCAGGGATCCGAGCCCCTCCGCCCGCTTCGGCTTAATCGAGACGTCGGCTCCGGCCGCCCCTCGAAGGCGGGCCTCCATGGCCTGGCGGTAAGGGGCCAGCTTCGGGGCCTCGAGCACGACTGCGCAATCGACGTTGACGACCGACCATCCGGCGGCGGCCACCCGATCCCGCACGATGATGAGCAACTCGATGCTGTCGGCGCCCTTCCAGGTGGGATCGCTGGCTGGGAATAGCCCGCCGAGATCACCCAGACCGGCGGCGCCGAGCAGGGCGTCGGCCACGGCGTGGGCGATGGCGTCGGCGTCGCTGTGGCCCTCCAACCCCCGTTCACCGTCGAGGACGACGCCGCCGAGCACGAGGGGGCGGGCCGGATCGTCGGAGAACGGGTGGACGTCGAAGCCCATCCCCACGCGAATCACGGCGACTCCTCGAGCAGAGCCTTGGCCACGGCCAGATCGTGAGGGTGGGTGAGCTTGAGGTTCCGGGCCGAACCGGGAACGATCACCACCGACCCCCCTCGAGCCTCGACGAGAGCGGCGTCGTCCGTGGCCTCCGGCTCGTCGGCGTGGGCGGCGCGCAGGGCGGCGGCGGCGAAGGCCTGCGGCGTCTGCACCTCGTACAGATCGGCGCGGTCGACGGTCTCGACCACCTGCGTCCCAGTGACCCGCTTCACCGTGTTGGCGACGGGCAGAGCAGGGATGGCGCAGTCGGCCCCGCCTCGGATGGCGGCGATGACCGCTTCGAAGAGGGCGATCGGTGCCAAGGGACGGGCTCCGTCATGGACGAGCACGATGTCGGCCTCTCCCGGCACTGCCGCCAGGCCGGCGCGCACCGAGGCCGAGCGGGTGGTTCCGCCCGGTACCACGGCGTCGACCCCCGGCTCGCGGCGGCCGGCCGACTCGGGCGGCACCACCAGGATCACGCCCTCGCTCACCGATTGGGCCGCACTGAGCGCCCAGTCGAGCACCCGGCGGTCGCCGAGACGCTCGTACTGCTTGGCCCGCCCGAAACGAGCTCCGCTACCGGCGGCCACGACGATGGTCCAGATCGGCACGGGGCGAAAGGCTAACTGGCGGGGACGGCTTCTCCAGCCTGAGAGATGGAGGCGAAGAGCATGTTGCCCATCGCCGTCTTCACGTTGCCGGTGATGCGGGCGTCGACCTCGCGACCGACCAGGAGTTCACCGTCGGCGACCACGACCATCGTGCCGTCGTCGAGAAAGCCCACTCCCTGGCCCGGTTCCTTGCCCGCCCGGGTGATGGGGAGCCGGATGATCTCGCCGGCGACGTGCACCGGTCGCAGCCCATCCGAGAGGCGGTGGAGACTGAGGCAGCGGATGCCCTGGAGCTCGGCCACCCGCTGAAGGGGCTCGTCGACCGTGACCAGGTCGACCTTCAGGCGCCGGGCCAGGGCCACCAGCTTGGCGTCGACCTCGTCGTGCTCGACGACCTCATCGTCGAGCACGTCGACCTGCACGCCGGGATGATTCCGGAGGGCGTCGAGCAGGTCGAGGCCCCGATGCCCCTTGCGCCGGCGGAGCGGGTCCTGGGCGTCGGCGATCGACTGCAGCTCGTCGATGACGAACCGGGGCACGAGGAGAGGGCCCCGAAGGAAACCCGCTCGCACGATGGCCAGCAACCGCCCGTCGATGATCGCACTGGTGTCGAGGAGATGGGCTTCGCTCTCGGGCCCGTAGGGAGTTGCCCGAACCAGGGGCCGAGTCGAGAGCCCGGCGAGGGCCAACAGGTCCTCGTACTTGCGGGCGGCGAGGCGCCATCCGAGATAGGCGCCCGTCCAGACGATCAGCCCGAAGATGGGCCATCCCCATAGTCCGGGTGTGAGCGCCACGAACGGGACCCCGATGAGGGCACCGAGCCCGCCGAGAAAAGCTGACCCGAAGGCCCCCACCAGCAGGCGACCGGCGTGGATCTCGTCGACCCGCTCCTCCACCAGGCCCATGACCTGACGCAGCAACCGCCCGACGATGCCGCCGGCGACGTAGCCGATACAGGCGCCGAGGGTGGCGCCGATGATCGGTCCGTTGCCGTCGAGGCCGGCTCCGCTCCCGCGCCCAAGCGTGTACCCGGCTGCCGTCGCCAGGAAGACGATGAGGAGGCGGACGATCTCGACGAACATGGCGTTCCCACTATCGACCTCTCCGGGCCCCAACTCAACGGGGCAAATGGGTCAATGAGTTACGGAAGCGCTTCGTCCAGCTTCTTCTCGGCGGTCTCCTCGTCGACGCGCAGGGCGAAGGTGAGCTCGGAGACGAGGATCTGACGGGCCCGGTTGAGCATCCGCTTCTCGCCGGCCGACAGGCCCTTGTCCTTGTCCCGGATCGACAGGTTCCGCACGACCTCGGCCACCTGGTAGATGTCGCCGCTCTTCAGCTTCTCGACGTGGTTCTTGTACCGACGCGACCAGTTGGTCGGCATGCGCGCCTCTTTCTTGCGGAGGACGGCGAACACCTCTTCCACCTCTTCGTCGTTGATGACCTCGCGCAGGCCCACCTCTTCGGTGTTGTCGGCGGGGACCATGACGGTGAGGTCGCCATAGGCCACCTTCAGGACCAGGTACTCCCTCTCCTCGCCGAAGAAGCTCTTCTGCTCTCGCTTCTCGATGACCGCGGCTCCGTGCTGCGGGTAGACGACGCGGTCGCCAACGTCGAACGGCAATGGGACTCCCTGTGGGTGTCGGGTGTGACGAAGGAGCGAGGGTACGGGTTTTCCACCGGATCGACAAACCAGCAGTAGGTTGGCGCGGTGGACGACGCCACCCTCCTCCGGAAGAGTGAGCTGTTCCAAGCGTTGGACGACGATGCCATGGAGGCGATCGTCGCCAAGGTGACGGCGCGGGACCTGCAGCGCAACGACCGGGTCTTCGACGAGGACGACCACGCGACGGCGCTCTACGTGGTGCGCACCGGGCGGGTGGCGATCGCCAAGCGGGCGATCGACGAGAAGGAGTCGATCGTGGCCCTGATGGAGGCCGGCGACCTGTTCGGGGAGATGAGCCTGTTCGACGGCCTCGAGCGGTCGGCCACGGCTCGGGCCCTCGAGCCCTCCGAGGTGCTGGTCGTGCCGTACGAGCCGATCCGGACGGTGCTCGAGGACCGACCCACGCTGCTCTGGCACATGGTCTCCCTCCTCGCTCGCCGCCTGAGGACCACCGACGCCGCGCTCGCCGACTCGATGTTCCTCGACGTCACCGGCCGGACCGCGAAGCGACTGCTCGAGCTGGCCGGCGGCCTCGACGAGTTCAGCCTCCCGGTCACCCAGGAGGAGCTCGCGGGGATGGTCGGCGCGTCGCGCGAGCGCGTGAACAAGGCCCTGTCGCAGTTCCTCCGACTCGGTTGGCTCTCCGTCACCGACCGCCGCTACACGATCCTGCAGCGCACGGAGCTCGAGCGCCGAGCCAGGTGACGTGATGGCTGCGGTGTGGACCGTGGTCGTCGCCGGCGGTTCGGGAGAGCGGTTCGGCGGGCCGAAGCAGTGGATGCCG
>JBKJLN010000409.1:0-3785 GCA_046596935.1 Acidimicrobiales bacterium | reverse complement strand
CGGCATCGAGGCGCCGACGGCCGCGCTTCCTGGCGCCGCGGGGTCGGACGATGCCCAGCCCCACCGATCGCTACGCCGCCGGCGACATCCCCAGCCGGCAGGCCCCGTGCTCCTGATCGTCAACGCCGACGACTACGGACTCACCGAGGCGGTGTCGCGGGGCATCCTGCGAGCCCATCACGAAGGCATCGTCACCAGTACCTCCGTCCTGGCGTTGGCCCCTGGCTTCGCCACGACGTCGAAGTGGTTGCTCGAGGAAGGAGGGATCGGGGTCGGCGTGCACCTCGCCGCAGTGGGGGAGGACCCGCCCCTCCTCTCCGCCCGGGAGGTGCCGACACTCGTCGATGGTCGAGGACGGCTGGCCACCAATTGGAAGGTCTTCCTCTCCCGAGCGGTGTCGGGGCGCGTCGATGCCGACGACCTGAGGCGCGAGTTCCAGGCCCAGTTGGAAGCGGCGACCTCGGTCGGGATCGGCGTGGACCATCTCGACAGCCACCAGCACCTCCATCTCTGGCCCCTCGTTCGCGACGTCGTTCTCGACCTCGCCGTCGAGAACTGCATCCGGGCCATTCGGGTGCCGCGCAGCACGACGGCGCTGCCGGGCGTCGGAGTCAACCTCCTCGCCGACGCCTTGGCCAGAAAGGCGGCGTCCCGGGGCCTGGTGTACCCGCAGAACGCCGCCGGCATCGACGAGGCCGGGAGGATGGACGCCGTTGCGATCGAGACCGCCCTGGCGCGTCTGGCTGGTGCCGGTGGTCGTTCGGTCGAACTCTCGAGTCACCCCGGTGAGCTCGACGACGCCGACCGGCATCGCTACGACTGGGACTATCGCTGGGGGGAGGAACTCGCAGGTCTGACCTCGCCCGGCGTCAAAGCGGCCGTCGAGCGCCACGGCTTCGAGCTCGGCACCTACGCCGACCTCTCGCGGAGTGCAGCCGGCGCCTCCGGGGGGTGAACCCGTGAGTTCGGCGAGCGACGTCCTCGGGCTCTATCGGAACGAACCGCGTGCCACCCGTCTGCACACGGCGGTCCGCTGGCGGACGTGTCCCTTCGAAGCGGTCGCCGAGTCCATTCCTCGTCGGGGGCGGGTGCTCGAGATCGGCTGTGGGCACGGATTGTTCAGCACCCTTCTGGCCGTCGAGTCCGAAGCGCGGGAGGTCGTGGGCACCGACGTCGACGGCGACAAGATCCAGGCGGCACAACGAGTGGCCGCCCGCTCCGGAAGGCGCCTCGACTTCGTCGCTTTCCCGCCCGGGGAGCTACCCGAGGGAGTGTGGGACGCCATCGCCATCGTCGACGTCCTCTATCTCATCGACGCGGCCGGCGAAGAGTCCCTGCTGCGGACCCTGGCCACACGCCTCGCTCCCGGAGGAGTGCTGGTGGTGAAAGAAATGGCGCAACACCCCCGATGGAAGTTCCGGCTGGCGCAGCTCCAAGAACGGATCTCGGTGCAGGTCCTCGGCATCACCGAAGGCGAGGAGCTCACCTTCGTGCCGCCCGATCAGCTTGTCCGCTGGATGGAAGACGCCGGCCTCGTCGTCGAGCAGCGCCGGCTCGACCACCGCTATCTCCATCCCCACCACCTCGTCGTCGGGCGCCGGCCCGCAGTCGAGACGCTCAGCTCGCAGCGCGACTCGGCACCCGAGTGATGCGGTAGTCGTCGAGCAACGGAAGGGCTCCGTCGGCGCCCTCGAGGGAGTCGGTGAGGTCGATGATGTCGTCGGATACCAACACGGACCACACCAACGTCAGAGGCCCTCGCCGCAAGGGGACAGCCGTCACCTCGTAGCGGTCGAGCTGCGCGCGTAGATCCACGAAAGAAGTGTTCCAGACGTCTCGAAGCCGAAGGGGGATGGTCGTAGAGTCCGGGCGTGACTGCCGCCGTCCCCGCCCCCGGCCAAGAGTCGCCATCGACGACGGGCGAAGACCGCGTCTTCACCGTTCCCAACGTGATCACGTTCGTCCGTCTGGCGTGCTTGCCGATTTTCGTCTACCTGCTCTTCGGCAAGGACAACGAATACGCGGCCGCCTGGTTGCTCGGCGCCCTCGGCGCCACCGACTGGGTCGACGGATTCATCGCCCGCCGCTACCACCAGGTCTCGACCCTCGGCAAGGTTCTCGACCCGGTCGCCGATCGCCTGCTCTTGTTCGTTGGCATCGTCTGCATCCTGATCAGCGGAAGCGTGCCCCTCATCGTTGCCACCCTCGTGCTTCTGCGAGAGGCGCTGATCTCGCTGGCCACGCTCGGGTTGGCGGCGCTCGGCGCCCGACGCATCGACGTCACCTGGTACGGCAAGGCGGGGACCTTCTGCAACCTGTGGGCTTTCCCCTTCTTCCTCGCCGGGGGCGATGACCAGCTGTCGTGGCGCCACACGGCCACCGCCCTTGGCTGGATCTTCGCCGTGCCCGGCATCCTGCTGAGTTGGTACGCCTTGGCGCTCTACGTGCCCATCGCGCTCCGCGCCCTTCGTGAGGGGCGTGAAGGTCGCGTGGCGGGGGAAGGATCGGCCCCGTGAAGGCTGTGATCATGGCGGGCGGCGAGGGCACGCGTCTGCGGCCGCTCACCTCGAACCAACCCAAGCCGATGATGCCGGTGGCCAATCGGCCGATGATGGAGCACATCGTCGAGTTGTTGAAGAGCCACGGCTTCGACGACATCGTGGTCACCGTGGCATTCCTGGCCAACACCATCCGCACGTACTTCGGCGATGGTTCGGAGTTCGGGGTGCGCATGGTCTACGCCACCGAGGAGAGCCCGCTCGGGACCGCCGGTTCGGTTCGCAACGCCATGGAAGAACTGAAGGACGAAGCCTTTCTCGTCATCTCGGGCGACGTCCTCACCGACATCGATCTCTCCGCCATCGTCACGTTCCACGAGGACAAGGGTGCGATGGCGACCATCGGCCTCAAGGCGATGGAGAACCCGCTCGAGTTCGGCATCGTCATCACCAAGGAAGACGGTTCGGTCGAGCGCTTCTTGGAGAAGCCGGGCTGGGGCCAGGTGTTCAGCGACACCATCAACACCGGTATCTACGTCCTGCAGCCCGACATCTTCGACTACATCGAAGGCGGCAAGCCCGTCGACTTCTCGAGCGACGTGTTCCCCAAGCTCCTCGAAGAGGGCAAGCCCCTCTTCGGCTACGTCGCCGACGGCTACTGGGAGGACGTAGGCACCCTCGAGGCCTACGTTCGGGCGCACCAGGACATCCTCGATCGCAAGGTCGAACTCGGCGTTCCCGGCTTCGAGATGGGTCACGGGGTGTGGCTCGGTGAGGGCTCCGAGATCGACCCGGCGGCCAAGGTCGAGGGGCCGGCGGTCATCGGCGACTACTGCCGGATCCAGGCCGGTGCCCACATCCGCGAATACACGGTGCTCGGCTCGAACGTGATGGTGGGCGCCGACGCCTACCTCGAGCGGGCCATCGTCCACGACAATGCCTACCTCGGAGCCGGGGTCAGCCTGCGGGGCACCGTGGTCGGCCGATCGAGCGACCTTCGCAAGGGCGCTCGGTGCGAAGAAGGGGTGGTGCTGGGCGACGAGTGCTTCGTCGGCGAGCATGCCGTCATCAACCCGTCGGTCAAGATGTACCCCTTCAAGACCGTCGAGGCCAACGCCGTCATCAATTCCTCGATCGTCTGGGAGTCGAGAGGGGCGAGGAACCTCTTCGGCCGCCTCGGCATTCGGGGGCTGGCCAACGTCGACATCAGTCCGGAACTCGCGTTGCGGGTGGCCATGGCCTACGGCACGACCCTGAAGAAGGGGTCGACGGTCACCATCTCCCGTG
>JBKJLN010000373.1:0-23558 GCA_046596935.1 Acidimicrobiales bacterium | reverse complement strand
CAGATGATCCTCACGTGCCCTCCCGTGGTATTCGTCCAACAGCAAGTAGTCCTGCCCGCCGAAGTGAGTGTCGTCGATGGGCATCATTCCTGGGCCAGCTCTTCCAGATACCTGCTGTACCACCAGGCCCCGAACATCAGCCCCGCCCCCACGATCACACCGATGAAGAACTTCACTTGCCCGCCCTCTTCATTGCCGTCTGAATGGCCCGGAAGCCGGACTTGGCATGGAGCACCACATCGTCCTCGGTGTCGTCCTTCAGAATGCCGTGCTCAACCAACCCTGGCCGGGACACCAACCAACCCATGCCTTCGACCCACGTGGCCAGAACGACGTTGATCCTGCCCTTCCTCTTGGACAGCACGTTGGGAAGAACGCTGAACTGGGCCGCGCCGCCATCGTTCATGACCGCTTCGCCGTCTTGATCGCCGGATGATTGAGGATGTCATCCCGCTGCTGCTGCGTCAGCTTACTCACCCAGTCATCGCCCGGTAGAGCCTTGTAGCCAGAACCGGGAGTCCTTCTGGCGATCCTGGGGTCTGCGGCGTCCTTGATCGGCTCCTCCATGGTCTTGGGCCGAGTCGGTGGAGCCTTCTCTTCGATGACAGGTTCCAGTGCTTCCTTCAGCTTGGCACGGCGGGCAGCCATGTACTCGGCGCGGGACTTGTCGGTCGGCATTCTCTCCCCTTTCGGTGTAACGCGGTGTAACAGCCGGTGTAACACATTCTGTTACACCTTGTTACACCTGGATGTCGGACATTTGACTGACAGAGGGGTGTGAGGGGATGAGTTGGTTACGTCTCGAACCTCTCTCTCGTGGCTTTGGGACTGGAAGAGGGGGGGCCGGGGGCCTAATCTTCTAGGTAGGTCGAGCGCCTCGCTCGATCGCCCGAGCGGGCAGCGCACGCGCACGCGCACGCCCACCCGAGCGTCCACCCGACGGTCACCAGACCGATCGGGCTATTCGTGTTTGCGGGATTACGCCCGCTAGGAGGTAGCACCGTGTCTACGTACGTCGTGTTCTTTCAGGTTCTGAAGGCGGATCTCAGCCCTCTCAGCACCCTCTCAGCGCAGCTCCACGTCTCGGATGACGGGCGCGTGCGCACGCTCGCGGGCAGGAGCGTCGCAGGGTACATCGACCTCGACATGATGGTCGTGAGCCGTAACGCTGTGAGCGGCATTCAGTCGAACGTCAAGGCTCTCAGCCGCGACAACATCCGCCTCATCGATGCGGCCGACTACATCCCGTTCCTCGTCGGTCGCCGTGCTCCCGTCACGCTCAGGAGCCGCATCCTGCGCGAGGAGAACGGCGCGGCCATCGTGGCCATCATCGAGAGCCGCAACGCGGCCATCGAAGCCAAGATCGAGCGCATCGCAGCCTAACTCGCACCCCTTCGAGGTCATGGGCCTGCGCGGGTCCATGGCCTCCATAGGCGCGCGATCTAGCAGCGTCACCGTATACAGGAGATCTGTCATGGACAATTTCTTCGTGCTCATGAGCGTCCCAGTCGCTTCACTGGAGAAGCTCCGTGCCCTCAAGGTCTCGTACATCGAGAAGACCGGTGAGCGGATGGTCAGGGCCGGGGTTGCGGGTGATGTGAACCGCCTGATGGACCTTCAGGAGATCCTGGTGGTCCACTCCAAGGCCGTCTCGGAGATCGACGAGGCGCTCATGTATCACGGTGCGCTGTAGGCGTCCGGGTGTCGATGAGGGTGGAGCGACGTTTTGGCGGGTTTCGCCGCTGCGTACTCCCATCAATAGGATCGCGGGCTTGGACCCGCAAGGAGGTCTCATGTATCCCACCACTCTCGGTATCGGTCATACCTATGAACGCTCTTGGGATGGACGAGCTGCCTGTCGTTGCGGCGAGGCTCTGTCTCTTCACGCTTGCATGGTCGGATCGGCAACTGTCGATGCTTGCGGCGAGGTGACTACCCATGTCTCGGGCACGTGCGCGGCTCACGCTCCACGTGTGTGCAAGACCCATCCGTGGGATGACGGGCGTGATGGGTTCTGCGGCGCGTGTCTCGACGACTATCAGTCGGGTGAGCGCACTGTCACACCCAGGCGCGTGCGTGGTGCAGGGTTCGTGTTGGTTGGTCGGTCATACAAGAAGGAGAGCTAGATGACTCATGTTGCGGCGCTGTTGACCAGTGGACTCGTGCTCAATGGAGCGTTGGGTTCACGCATCGCGCGAGTGCGCATCGCTGATGCTTGGCTTGCATTCGATCGTGCTGCCGTGGTGCGGCGCGAGTGGGCCTCGTATGACCCTCGCGTACTGCCGCGCAAGGAGGTGAAGAAGTAATCCTTCATCGGTGTGTTGATTGAGGTGTGTGTGAGGCTCGCGGTGTAGCAGCCCGTGGTATGCCCATACACCCCCCCGTACATGGAATAGGGTTGGACCCTCTATCCATACAGGAGGTGAACACCATGTTCGAGATCGAGATCATTGATGGCAAGGCTGTCATCACACTCACGCCGGATGCGGCGATCAAGCTCCACGACATCCTGCGCTCCACGTGGTTCCCGACTCAGCATCCCCATCTCGATGACACCGATGTCGAGTTCGCTGACTCCATCGCAGATCAGATCATCGTTCGTTGACACGTCACGAATGCGGCGCGTGAGCCGCATCGGTGAGTGCCAAATGAGCACTCTGTACTAGGAGGTGCTTGCCATGAGCAAGCTTGTTCTCACCGATCCGGCCGAGATCCAGTTGATCCTGGCTCTGCGTGGTCCGCGTGGCGGCGATGTCGCCCGGTTCGGCCTTGTTGCGGCACCCGTGAAGCCGCGCACGTTCGCGACCAAGGCTGAGCGTGCCGTCGGCATGGGCTTCGAGTGCCCGCAGTGCAAGCGCAACGATCTGCGCACGGCCACGAAGTCCGGGTCGTTCCACGACAAGGACGTCAAGGGCAACAAGACCGAGGTCTGCACCATCGCCTAGCCCGCGTGCGTCCAAACCCGCATCGGTGACAAGGATGTAGTTCTCAGGTTCTGCCCATCGGCCTCATGTCGATGGGCAGTCTTGAGCGCTCCATGCGTTCAGGTTCGCGGCGACCCAATGCCGCAAGGAGGTTGCTCTCATGGGCAAGGTTCGTTCTTCGATCTCGCGGAAGTTCGTCAATGCCATGGATGCGGCGCGGGTCGAGCCTCGCGTTCCGGCTCTGCGCGTGTTCATCGTCCGCAAGGTGTCGTGATGCGTGAGTCCATCGTTGCCTATGTCTGGCTGTTCATCGCGGCGCTGAGCGTGATCCTGCCGAAGATCGCCGTTCGCTTCCAGTGAGCACGTTCGGCCCTCTCAATCCTTCACCGATGAAGCGCAGGCCGCATCCCACGACCTGCACCTGCAAGCGCCGTGCCTAGCCTCGCGGCGAGTCAGCAAACGTGGGAATGGCGGTTCATGATGAGTCACTGGCTAGCCCTGCCCGAGGCCATCGTGGTTACCTACATCTATAACTGGGTGACCTTCTATGGCTGGGCGATCGCAATCGCTCGGCCGGGCTACGTGATGCTCATACAGAATCCGAACACGACTGTCGAGTTCCGCATCAAGTAACAGCGTCTGCTCACGATGGTCAGCATCTGCGTCCGGCATGACCGGCCAGAACAAGCGCACGTGAGCAGGAGCGGTCGCTTGACCGAGGAGGTGTGCCCTCATGCACGCAAGGAGGTTCATTCATGGGAACAACCGGAGTCACCGGGTATCTGTGGGACGGCACCGCCGCTCACAAGTGCATCATCGTCTGGGAGTCTGGCGTTCACAAGGTCGTGGACTACGACGATCGCGGCGCAGTCCTGTACGAGCCCGCGCTCGCGATCTGGGTGACGCCTCGGGCGTTGGCTGCGGCGCTGTCAAAGACCCACGAGACCATCGG
This sequence comes from Acidimicrobiales bacterium, assembly GCA_046596935.1. Classification (GTDB taxonomy): domain Bacteria; phylum Actinomycetota; class Acidimicrobiia; order Acidimicrobiales; family CADCTF01; genus DATLED01. The sequence continues at coordinate 19,682 of JBKJLN010000373.1, read as the reverse complement.
CGATCTGGCGTTGGTCACGCTCACACCCAAGACGGCTGCGGCGCTTCAGACCGATCCACGATTCAAGAAGTACGACCATCAGCGGTACATCGAGAAGATGGACCCGAAGAACGCACCTGCGATTCTTGCGGGCATCACCGCGTGGTTGGCCCAGCGGTCCGCCAAGGCAGCGTAGACATGGAGAGGCGGCTGGCATACCCACCAGCCGCCTCAATCCACCCCGACGGTACGCCCCCAGGCGTAGGAAGCAGCATACACAACAGGAGGTAGCTCGCAATGGGCAAGTTCGTCACCGTGGTCGTCAATGCGGACAACGTGGAGTCCACCTATCGCATGGCTCTGACCACGGCTCTCCATGAGATGGCGCCGCAGGTTACCGATGGCGGCGCGGCGCTCTATCGCAAGGCTCACTCCAAGCTCGTGAATGGGCTGCGGGCATGGCGCTTCATCTTCGAGGTGTCGCGATGACCGCTCTCGCTCGCTACAGCGATCTGCTCGTCGAGCGTCTGGGCAGGGCCATCGCCGTGGCCGAAACGATCAGCGCAACCTCGGGTCAGAAGGATGTCCGCTACATCCGTGACCAGATCGAACTGGCTATCGAAGTGCTCGATCAGATCGACGCATGGGCAAAGGCGGTGAAGCAATGATCGTCGTGCGTATGACGGGCATCTGTGCCACGTGCAAAGCCAACGGCAAGATCGCCACGGCCATGCTGCTGTCCATCCCGGCCGGTGACGGCTGGTACACCTGGATCGCGTGCGATGAATGCGACATGGCAAATCCCATGCCGGTGTTCCCCGGTCAGGAGACGCTGATCCCGCTGCCCGTGTTCACGGGTGAGGCTCCCATCGAAGACAAGCTGTTCGCGGAAGGATGGACATGAACCTGATCGATCGCGTGATCGCACACGCAAGCGTGCCTGACGATGAACGCTGTCGGGTGTGCCTTGGCACACGTGAGAATCACAAGCCGGACTGGGCACACGAGTTCACTTCGGACGATCCTGGATGTGACGAGTGCGGCTTGGAGTCGCATTCCGACCATCCACACGGAAGGATGGTCATGAAGATCTACACCGTCTCGTTCGTCGTTCCGGCCAAGTACGAGCCTGACACGGATGATCCGATGACGTTCGTGTTCGAGGACGAGAACGAGGCCGTGTTGTTCCACGAGCACCTGCTCAACTACTACTTCATCAACGCCTCGCTGCTCAGCGACAGCACGCAGACCTACGACTCGGCCATTCAGGCGGTCGTGGAGGCGATCGGGCCAAGCTCAGACTGATCTGACGAATGCCCCTCGCGGGCATTCACCAGCTCATGCTGGAGGCTCGCGGCGAGCCATCTTCGCCGCATACATGGAGGTCACTCACATGAGTGAGCAGTTCTTGGTCGTGGAAGTCGTCGGCAACGAGGGCGTCCGCAACGTCTACGTCTCGCTCGATCAGGACGAGCAGGCTGTCGCCAACGGATTCAGGGCAATCCGTGAGAGCGGCGAGAAGACCACGGGCACCATCAGCCGCATGGAGCGGGTGAACGGTGTCATGCGCCGGGTGGAGAGCTTCGCTTCGCGCAGGCTCGTCGTGGACGGGTATCGCACCCTGTCGGCGTTCCTGCGTGCCTGAGTCGTACACCGTCTACGTCGTCGTCGAGAGCGAGTCCGACGGCGAGAAGACGTGGTTCGTGTTGGATCACTTCGAGTCCAAGGAGGATGCCATCGAACACGCCAACGTGATTTGCGGCGCAGAGTACGACCGAACCGGAGTCGAGCCAGTCAGGCTGGACGACTGATGGAAGCCGGGCTCGTCATCGCCCTCAGCGTCGCGGGGATCGCGCTCGTCGGCGTGGGCGTGATCAACGGGATACTGCAACGTCTCCTTCAGCGTTCGATCGAGAACAACGCCACGCTGATCGCACAGGTCGAGAAGCTAATCGCGATGGTCGAACGTCTCGACAAGAGCTAGTCATACGTGAAGGGGCTGGCCTACAATGGTCAGCCCCGAGGAGGTGTTGCATGGCAATAGACGATTGGATCGAGAAGCTTGAGGCGAGCATGTCGCCCGAAGGCCGCCGCAACTGGGAGCGAACTCGCAAGGTCGATCGCTGGCACACGCTACTAGCTCAGACGTTCCGCTGGTATCGCTGGCCCGTGTTGCGGCTGGTCTGGACGTTCTGGACCAGCCTCATGGATGAAGGGATCGTTCAGACGTGCAAACCACGCTGGGGAGCCCTGACCTTCGCCTACCTCAACGATGGGATGAAGCCATCCTTGTGGCACACGTGGCAATCGCTGACCGCTCGTGAGGATGCGGGTCTGTACGTCCACGGCGCTCCGATCAACAAGGCGGAGGCCGATTCCATCATCGCTGGCGAGGACGATCGCTACTCCAACTACAAGGGCCGCGAAGAACTATCTGAGGTGTCTGCATGAGCATCGTCAGCCCGGACAAGCCGCTGGGCCAGAAGGCGTACGGCTCCATTCCACACCTGCCCGGCTCTCGCATGGGACCGGGCGATCACTCGTGCCACGAGGGTCAAGCCCGCATCGCCACGCTCAAGACCCGCGACAAGCACGATCGCGTGTACGTACAAGAGAAGCTGGACGGCTCGTGCGTGAGTGTCGCCAAGATCAACGGCGAGATCATCCCGCTCGGACGTGCAGGCTATCGGGCCATCACCTCCAAGTACGAGATGCACCGGTTCTTCCATGACTGGGTGAGGACTCGATTCGCTGCCTTCGATCGCCTGCTCAACGATGGCGATCGGGTCGTGGGTGAGTGGCTGGCGCAGGCTCACGGCACGCGCTATGACCTGGCCCATCGCTCACCGTTCGTTGCGTTCGACATCATGCGCGGCGGTGTGCGGCTGCCCTTCGAGGAGTTCGTCGGCCGAACAAGCAACGTGGGACTTGCCAGCCCCGCCACCCACGACGGCCCGATGTCCATCGAGGACGCGATGGAGTGGGTCGGCACCTATGGCTACTACGGCGCTCTCGATCCTGTTGAGGGTGTTGTGTGGCGGGTCGAGCGCAAGGGTGTCGTGGACTTCCTCGTGAAGTACGTCCGTCCCGACAAGATCGACGGTTCGTACCTGGATTCCGTCAGCGGTGAAGAGCCTGTCTGGAACTGGAAGCCATGACCGATCTCTACTTCTGGCTGATCGTCCTGTTGTTTGCGGTGATCGGCATCGTTGCGGCCGAGGTGTCTCGCCGCAAGCGTCGCAAGCGTCCCATCATCATGATGGCCCGTCCATTCACCCAATACGAGAAGCGGGTCCGCCGCCTGAAGTAAGGAGGTGCGCCCCATGTGGCGCTACACAATCAAGGTCGTCTCTGGTGCATCAACGTGGTTGCGGGCCAGGGATCGTGAGGAGTGGCTGGATCAGATCCTGAGTGGAGCGTTCAGCCCGAAGGCTCCGTTGAGCTGGATCGCCTCACAGGCAGACATCGGTCGCCGTCCACCTGCCGTGTACGCGATCTGGGCCAAGTACCCGGTCGATCGCAAGTACGTGATCTGGAGCATGGCGGACAACACCGATGCACGAGCAGCGGGGTACTACGTTGACTGAAGAGCAACGCGCCCAACTATCCGCCCTGTTCACCATGCAGGCGGAAGCCGCATACGCACGCCATCGGCTGCGCTATGCCCACATCGAGGACGATGACAAGTCCATCACGTTCGTGTGCATCTGCGGCGAGGGCTTCAGCCAGCGCCGCAACTGGAACCTGCACATCAAGGACTCCTTCACGGAGATCTTCTGATGGAGCAGTGTGACGACTGCGGGAATTGGTATCCCGGCCCGGCTTGGTTCACGTTTCCAGAGGACGCCTGCACAACCGGCACCGACTACAACGGGAACGAGATCTACCACATGGACAGCCTCGAAGGCTGCACCGGAAACCTGTGTCCCGACTGCATCGACCACCCGGACGATCCCGAAGACCCTCGTTGGGTGATCGACACGATCGACGCTGCGGCAAACGCCGTGGCCATGCTCAATCTCTAGGAGGTACGACCATGATCGTTCACATCGAGAGCCATCTCACCAAGACGCTTGCGGAGCGGGCTCGCTACGCCTACGTCCAGGCCCAGATCGCGGTTGATCGGGTCTGGCAGACCATCACCGGAGAGACGGTCGAGCCATCGGCCGCAGACACGTACGACGTGCTGTACATCCGCAACCAGTGGGTCGTGACCTACTTCGATCCGTCGATCGAGAGCACCACGGACGTTTCTTCCAGCGATGAGCGGGCCTATGACTGCGGTGACTGATGAGTTGCAGCCCATCGAAGACGCCGAGAAACGGCACGATCTGATCTGGTGCTGGGCGGCTGGCGAGAAGGTGGGCCATCTGTACCAGTATCTGATTCCAGGTACACCCGTCTGGGATGACAGCCTTCCGATCGTCATTCCGTATTGCGGGGCCGAGATCTTCATCAGGTCGAGCCACAACCCGTGGGATTACTGGCCCAAGGACCACCAGATCTGCCCGAACTGCAAGACACGTGCCTACGTTGAACTGGCGCATCTGTTCTGATGGTGCGTGTGTTCGGCTCGCCAGTTCTCCATCGCCAAGGTATCCAGCTCGTGGATGACCCGCGACTGTTCGCGACCATCTGCTCGATCCTCTACTTCTACACCGAGTGGCCGAAAGGCCAGCCACGCCCACGTCTACCACGGTGTGGGACGTGCTGGCAGGAGGTAACCAAACATGGTTGAGCATCCATTCCGATTCAAGATCACGAGGCCCAGCTCGTTGCTGAGCACCATCATCGATGAAGAGATCACGGAGGACGAGGCTCGGATTCTCGTCGAGGCATTGATCCGCTATCGGGTCGAGCCCGAGAAGCAAATCACCGCTGTCCCCTGGGATCACAGCGACGAGGACAGCGTCAACGGCACCATCGAATGGGAGCAGAGCGCCAAGGACTGGATCGATTGGATGGGCAACCACCCGTCCAACGAAATGGAGAAGTACCAGCGTGAGTCGAGGTGACGCTCAGGACGCAGGTCAAAGAACGCATCCTGGCGGCCAAGAACCCCGCCGAGCTGGGCAAGATCTTCGGTGAACTGCTCGATCGTATCGAGACGGTGAGTTCTCTGATCGATCAGCACATCCCGTCGCTGACCGATGATGATGACGATGAGATCGACACGCTCCGCTTCGGGAGGTTTGGGTTGCACGGCAATCTGAACGACAACGCCGAGCTGGCCATCCGCACCTGTCATTGCGGCGTGCGGATCGACGGCTATTACGAGTACGTCGAGCATCTCAAGGAGGTTCTCAATGGATCGACGCCTTCAGATTGAGAAGGCTCGCGAGAAAGTAGCGATCTCACTGGACAGGCTGGACGAGCTACTCGACGACGACGGGCATGGAGAGGACTGCGTGCTGCGGTGCTTCCTCATCGATGACGAGGGCCACGACCACTCCTGCGACGTGTGCGGCGATGACGAGTGAGAAGTGGCGAGTCATCAAGTGGTCCGCGACCGAAGAGCCGTACGAGCGGCCACGAAGACAGTACATGGTGGACCTGTCTCGCAGGGCGGCAATGGGGACCGTCGTCAAGGTTCTGCTGGACACACCGCTGATCTACTTCCGGCTCATGCAGTGGGGCGAATACCAGCTCTTCATCAATGAGGAGTTGCTCGATGAATGAGCGCTACTCGACATGGCTCGCCGGTCAGCGTGAACAAGAAGCGGATCGAGTTCGCCTCGACATCTTCCAGGCGCTCGCCGAGAAGCTTCAGAAGCACGGCTGGATTCCTGCTCCACCGTGGTGGGTGGAGCACCACCGCGCCAACTACGTCACTGACCCGGCACCTGTCTGGGATCAGATGACCTCACCGGAAGACAAGATGGCGGCGTGGATCGCAGCGCCGCCTGACGACTACGAAGCGTTGATCGAGTTCCTGCTCGAACGCTGGAGCCAAACCCACAAGACAGACATCAAAGGTAGGGAGATCAAACGATGACGACCAACGACCCGCTTGCGGGCATCCCCGTTACCACCTCGATCAAGCCGCGCAAGCCTCGGGCGACCAATCCTCGGGCTGTCGCTGCTCCGGCTGGGGTCACGACCATCGCCGCAGGCCGCGCCGCCCTCAAGCGCCGCAAGCTGACCGGGCCTGAGTACAAGGGCATCCGCGACACCGCTCGCCAGATGGCGGGCTACGACGACAAGAGTCCGATCTGGGGCAAGACCACGCTCGCAGTCCTCAAGGAGATCCACGACCTGATGATCACACCCGGTAGCCTCGGTGATGCCAACCGGCTGAACGAGGAGCTGCGCAAGCGGTTCCTGTCACGCCAGGAGATCGGTGAGCAGGTCCAGACCACGCTGAAGAAGTGACCATCGTGGAGGAAGTGATCAAGGCGGCAAACGCCGTCGTCAGCTTCCGGGCCAGCGCCAAGTTCAAGTATCTGGACCCACACGGAGCAGATCTGGTTGAAGGCGTCGCCGCTTGGATGGACCATATCGACGACATCACGGGAGAAACGAACCACGAGGTTCAGGGCGACCTGCTGAAGTGGGCTCAGCTCGTTCGTGAACTGGAAGTAGTCCTGCTGCGGTTCCAAGCCGCACAGAAGTAGGAGGTAGGCACATGCCAATCGCAACGTCGCTCATGCCCATTGCAGCGTCGCTTGCGGCGCGCATCAACACGATCGCAACTCACTCCCTGGAGTACACGGACTCGTCCGGGGTCAAGTTCACTCTGAACGGCTTGATCCCAGACTTCGGGTTGTTCATCGACACCCACCGGGATCAACCACATGTCGGGTCGTTCCATGACGACATTCATCGTGGGTTCAGTCGCCCGACTCGGGTGGACTACTCACCTGGGCTGGACATGCTGATCGAACAGAACACCGGCCAGTCGCTGGCTCGGAAGGACAAGCACATGTTTGTCACCGATGAGTGGTTTGCCTCGTTCCTGCTCGAACGGATGATGAGCGGGTTATCCGATCCACGTGATGGCGACGGAATGCTCGCAACGAGTCATCTTCGGGACGCCCGCGCCAAGGTGTATCACCTGAAGAGCTTCCGTCAGATCGTGATGGATCGCTACTACGAGGAACTCAGCAACGGCCCACGGCCATTGCGTCCTCGATAGCCAACAAGCCGGGTGGATGTCCTACAATGGGCATCCACCCACAAAGGAGCACACATGGGTCAGTCCCTTCACCTCACCAACGCCCGCTTCACGCGGGACCCAGAGATCAGCGACTCCCAGACCGGCATGAAGATCGCCAAGTTCTCCGTGGCGACCGATGGCTGGGACTCCAAGAAGAAGGAGAAGGTCCCGGAGTTCTGGGACTGCGTGGCGTTCGATAAGACCGCCGAGACGATCGAGAACTACTGCGAGAAGGGTCGCGCAGTGAACATCATCGGCAAGATCCACAAGCAGACCTGGGAGGACAAGCAGACCGGCGAAAAGAAGTCTCGCTGGGAAGTCTCCGTCGATCCCTACGGCCTGGAGCTGGGTCCGCGCCCTCAGAATCGCGACGAAGACGATGTTGTTCCGGGTTTCGAGATGAAGCCCAAGACCAATCTGTTCGAATAATCCACTTCAACTAGGAGGTTGCTTCCATGAAGCCCGTTGACAAGAATCTCAGCCCGGACGAGATCGAGGAGATCGTCAAGGAGTTCGGCGACAAGCTCAAGACGACCGGCCTCACGTACAACGAGGTCAAGATCCGCACGGACGTGACGAAGCGCGTCGCGGACGAGAACAAGATGACCGTGGCCGACTGGCAGGCGATGTGGGCGGCGAAGGCTGCTCCTGTCGCTCCCAGTGCGGCGGCGGCGAAGGCCACCGCTACCAAGGCCAAGATCGCCAAGGAAGACGTTCCGGTCGCTCCCAAGCCGATGGATGGCAAGCGGGTCCGCGAGATCACCGAGAGCGTAGACGCGAACTACTTCTACATCAAGGCCGAGGACAAGAAGGTCACTCAGAAGTGGATCGAGCTGCGGCGTCAGGGCGGCGTCGTACAGAACATGCTGGTCGTCGGGCCTTCCGGCTCCGGCAAGACCCAGGGCCAGCAGGTGGTCGCCAACGAGAACGGGATGCCGTTCTACAAGGTGGACTGCGCATCGATCACGACGCCCGACAAGTGGGTCGGCCACAAGGAGGTCAACGAGAAGGGCACGTACTACGTGCTCTCGGAACATCTCCGCTGGCTGTCGGCTGATGGGTTCGAGCCGGGCATGGTCTGCTACGACGAGCTGACTCGTCTGCATCCGTCCATGCTCAACATCCTGATCCCGATCCTCGACGGGTCGGAATCGATCTGGGTGCCGGACCTCGGCATCTACGTCAAGGTCCACCCGGACACCATGATCTGCGCCACCGCCAACATCGGTGCCCAGTTCAGCGGGACGTACGGGCTGGACGTGGCACTCCATGATCGCTTCGCGGTCATTCAGGAGCGGGCCTGGCCTCCGGCTGCTGAGGAGGTCAAGATCCTCGTGAAGAAGACGGGGATCGAGAACGACAAGGCCCGAATGCTGGTGGACATCGCCAATCAGGTCAGGGCCAAGGCCGAGCAGGGTGCGGTCGGTCGTCCGCTGTCCACGCGAGCGATCATCGATTGCTCGTACTGGGTCGCGATGGGGATGAGCATCATCGAGGCGTCCGAGACGACCTGGGTGAAGAAGTACAGCGACGAGGGCAAGGGTTCCTCGGAGCGGGCCATGGTCCGACTGATTCTTCAGGGCAAGGCCGGGGCGTGAAGGTCTCGACCTACACGAAGCTTCGGAAGGCGCACCCTGAACTGGAGGCCGACCTTCAGCGGATGAGCGCCGAAGACGTGACGTACCTCATCGGTCGCCAGACGCACACCTGCCCAAGGTGCCTGAAGGTGCTTCAGATGAGCGATGCAGCATGGAATGACCACTTTGGACTTCACGTTCACATCCAAGAACTGGAGGAGGTGTCGCAGTGACGACAGAGACGGAGGCGGCCACTGAGGTGGTCGCGCTCTCGCCGGGGCAGCATCTGAAGGCCGTCAAGCAGACGGTCAACAAGCTGCTCGATGGCGTGGCGGGCAAGAAGGAAGTCGATGTCTCGTACGACACCCGCTCGGCAACGTGGCGCTTCGTCACGACCAAGCGGGTCGAATACAAGACGACGCGACTCGATGTCGAGGCCGAAGAGGTGCTCGATATCTACGAGCGGCTGGAGCGTGGTGAGTGGGTCGGGTCATACATCCCGCCCAAGAGCCTCGCGGGGAGTCAGCAATCGGGCCTGCAAGGGCAGAAGCCTCCGATCGATATCAACCGTTCCTTCACGGAGCGGATCATCGACAAGGGCAAGGCGAAGATCGCCGCAACACACAAGGACTGGACCGAGACGCGGCGCGGTCACGTTCAGGAGCAGCCCAAGGCCAAGCGCTGGTCGGACGACATTCTGGAGCGGGCCGAGAACCTTGCAGGGATCAAGGCACGCGAGATCCACGATGGTGGCGCGTATCGGGAACTGAGCGTCGATGAGAGGTTCTGGTTCCCGCTCGATGCGCTGGTGGAGGAAGAGGAAGCCAACGACTCCATCAAGGACGACGACGAGTTCTTCGCGGCGTTCCGGGAGATCGCAGATCGCCACAATCTGAAGGCCAGCAAGACCATCAAGTGGGAGGGCAGCTCGTCGAACAGCGGCTATCTCAGCAAGTGGTGGAAGAACGACTGGGGCTTCAGCTCCGGGCCGGGCTCTGCCCAAGCCAAGGAGATGGCGATTGCGCTGGGCGTCGTCAACACGACCATCCAGGTGGTGAACGACAACCCGGACGTTCGCTGGACCGTCGAGTTGGCGCACGACGACGACGCCTACAACCCGACCAGCTACACCAGCTTCGGGGAGCAGAAGGTCGTCGTCAGCCCACAGGCACTGCTCGACAAGTCGCTCAACTCGGACGACCAGATCGAGATCACGACCGGCTACTCACTGCACGAGGCCAGCCACGTGCAGTACACGGGGCCGCTGGTCGATACGCTTCAGAAGCCGACGGTGCTGCGGCCGGTGGCGGTCGCGGCGATCCTGATGAACATCATCGAGGACGTTCGGATCGAGGGTCTGACTGCGGCCAAGTTCCCAGGCTTCGAGAGCTACTTTGTGAAGATGCTGGCGTACCTCTGGAAGCTGGGCGGTGACAAGTTTCCAACCAAGTGGGCAGGTTCGCTCAACGACAAGATCAATGTCGTGATCGCGATCGTTCGCTGGACGGACGAGTATCGGAATCGACTCTTCGGACAAAGCGTCCTGACGCCGGAGATGGAAGCCGAGTTCACGTGGTTCACAGCGTGGCGCGACGACTACGTCTCGGGCCGCAAGCCACTCCGTCAATCGCTGGAAGAAGCTCTCGCCCATCTCGCGGAAGATCCCCAGACCAAGAAAGATCTGGACCAGCAGACCAAGGGCGAGGAACAGCACGAGAAGGCGATAGGCAAGGCCATCGAGTTCATGCATTCGGACGAGTTCAAGGACATGGTCGAGCAGGCCATCAAGGATCTCAAGTCCAAGGGTGCGATCCAGGAGACGTGCCCGTCACCGAATGAGCCCAACGGCAAGCCTCAGAAGATCGACGCCGAGACGGCAAAAGAGGTGAATGCCTTCATCAAGTCGGAGATCAGGATCGAACAGATCGAACTGCCGTCGCGGTTCGCGGATCGACCCGGAACCGAGCCGCAGATCGAGATCACCAAGCCGGTAATCGATCCGAGGCGGCAACCGAAGAACTCTCCGCTTCTGGCGCGGCTGAAGGCGGCGTTCGTGTTCCGCAAGGCTCGTCCGATGTACTCGACCCGGCAGCTTCGCTCCGGGACCATCGATGAAGAGCTGTTGGCGAACACCGCGTTCGGCGACTATCGGGTGTTCGAGCAGCGCGTGATCGAGAGCGATCCCGACACGCAGGTCACGATGCTGATCGACTGCTCGGGTTCGATGTCAGGCCACAACCTCGATCTCGCGTCGGAACTGGCCCATGTCATGCTGACCTGTCTCAGCACGATGAAGGGCGTCCGGGTTCGAGTGCGAGCGCACACCAGCGAGACGACGGCTGCTCACCGCAACAACCCGCACGGCACCTGTCAGATCTTTCGGGTCTGGGAGCCTGGTGAGGACATCAAGCGCGTGTTCAACATGGACCAGCTCCCATCGGCGTCGAACTACGATGGCTACGCGATCGGCTGGTGCGCGGAAGAGATGCTGAAGGAGCAGCAACCCGGTGAGGACATGGTCCTGATCGTTCTGTCGGATGGCCGTCCGGCTGGCGGACGTGGCTTCTACGGCGGGCTGCCCGCGATGAACCACGTTCGACAGGTCACAGATGCCTACGAGAAGAAGGGCGTCACAAGCATTCAGATCGCCGTCGATCCAGGTGTCGGTCCGATTGATCAGGCGGTCATGTTCAAGCACTTCATCAGCTTCGAGACCCACGAGAAGCTGCCTCGTCAGCTCACTGAGAAGCTGATCTCGCTTTTCGGAGGATGACGCGTGTGGGAGTGGCGCGTCCTCTACCCCAGCGGCGGCTGGACCAAATGGAATAGAGGACGGCTCGATCTGGCCATGATGCTTGTGGACTGGTGGTCGGTCGGCTGGATAATGGAGTCGCCAGTATCGGATGTGATCGTCATGAGACGCAACCTCATGGTGGCTCAGTTCAGGATCATCTAGCCTCGCAAGGAGTCAGCGTTGTCGAATACACCACACGTCACCCGCCGTCGAACCTACCGTCAGACAGCCGACGATGAGTACGGGCTGCTGATGTGTGCAAGTCACGACGGGTGCAGCAAGAAGTGGACCCAGTACGTCCATGCGCGGGGACGTGTGGACGGTGCTGGCGTCATCCACTTCGCGGGAGCCGATCGCATTCCTCGCCGACCTGGGATGCGGCGGTTCCTGATCCTGGTGGGCTGGTCCCTGAACGACACGAAGTGGGAGCGATTGCCGTACTGGCAGCGGCTCTACACCCAGAACGTCTGGGCCAGCAAGGAAGCACGCGGACGATTTCACATGGTGATTCCGGCCAACGACTCCATCGATGACAGAAACAAGTCCAGATCCGCAGCCAAACGTAAAGGAGTGAAGTTGCGGACGGTTCACTTCATGGCCTACCAGTGGAGTCGGGCTCCTCTGTTGTATACTGGAACCTCCACATAGGAGCGAAATGCCGAAGGGCGAGGTCAAGGTTCGCGAGTCTCAGGACGAAGGGCTGATCGCCCGTCGGTTCTGGTCGCGTGTTGAAATCTCGTACCGCGACCGTGGCCCTCTTGGTCTCTGCTGGGAGTGGCAGGGCGTTCGAGACAAGGACGGCTACGGCCAGTTCCGCTACAAGACCCGCCAATCGAAGGCCCATCGGATCACGTTGATCCTGCTGGGCATTGATCCTGGAAGCCGACAAGTCGCTCATCACTGCGACAACCCGTCGTGCGTGCGACCGCTTCATCTGTTCGTCGCCACCCCGGCCGAGAACACGCAGGACATGATGGCCAAAGGTCGTCACAACTACGTCAGCAATCTCCCCCGAGTGCTCGCCGCGCGGGCCAGGAAGGGGGTGAACTAGCTGACTCAACCACTCGTGCTGTCTGCCTCAAGCGTCAACACATTTCTACGTTGTGGTCAGCAAATATCAGTGGCGGTTTGCCTACGTTGTGGGCATCAAGTCGCCGCCGTCGCTGAAGGCTGTCCGTGGCATCGCTGTCCACAGGGCGGTCGAGGTGGACATGACCCAGAAGATGACGAGCGGTGTGGACATCCCGGTCGCGGACATGCTCGATGCCTACTCGGACTCCTGGGAGGCAGAGACAGCCGATGGGTTCAGCGGCGATGAGGCTCCTGGTGAGATCAAGGATGGCGGCGTCAAGCTCCTGAAGCTCTACCACCGAGAGGTCGCCCCGACGATCCAGCCGGTGGCGGTGGAGCTGCCGCTCCAGTTCGATATCTCAGGTCAGACGTACACGGGTCAGATCGATCTGATCGAGGAGGTCGTGAACGATGAGGGACCAGCCCTCGTGATCAGAGACACGAAGACGACGGGCCGCAGACCAAGCGGCAACAACTACCTGCTGAACATGACCGGGTACGCCCTGGGGATGCGACAGCAGACCGGCATGGTGGAGGCCGACACCGTGCTCGACTACTTGGTGGCCACCAACAAGCCGTACTACCACGAGATCAGGATGGGCGGCCCGATCAGCGATGACGACATCCGGCGCTTCGCTGGTGTCGTCGAGACAGTCGGGACCGCCATCAACGCCGGGCAGTTCCTCCCGAACGGTCTGGTGTCTGGAGCCTGTTCTTGGTGCGGGTATCGAGATATCTGCCCTGCCTACAAGGAAGCATAGGAGGTGCCCTGATGGGCAAGTACACAATCCACGTCTCAGCCGATCACATCAACAACAGTGATCGCGGCGAGCCGCGTTCGTGCATGGTCGCCAACGCGCTGAGAGATCAACTCGATCTACCGTCGGTCGTGATCGAGACCAGCTACCGGTCAACCGTCATCTACAAGGAGGGGCCGCGAGGCGGCAAAGGGAAGCGGATCGGATCGATCAAGCACAGGGATCTGGCTGACAAGATCACCGACTTCGATAGCGGCTACAAGACGACCGATGGGCTCAATCCGTTCGACTTCGAGATCGAGTTCCCAGACGACTGGCGGGAGAAGCTCCGTGGGTAACGCCGGGATCTGTGATCGCTGCGGCGGTCGCCTGACGATCTGGACGGGAGAGAAGCGCATCCCGTGCCCTGATTGCCGAGGAACAGGAAGGAAGCAAGCATGAACATCGACCTGGAGGACGTTCTCACCACAAGCCACGCCCTGCGGTCGATCTGGGCAGGCGAGTGCGACTTCTCAGACGAGGTCGAGTGCGAGTGTCGTTGGAAGGGTGGACCGAACGATTACGGCTTACATCTACTCACCGTCCTGCGATTGGAGGATCGAGTCATCGAGGACTGGCGGCGACAACTTGGTCGTCCGGCCCTCCTCAACGCTCGAAACGTGGGCAAGAGCTGGGAACCGCAGTACGGCCCCCAGACGATGCCTGATGTGACCGTAATCCAACGCGAGGAGTACCTGAATGCGTACCGTGACCCCAAGTCGCGGCGCAAGATCACGAAGGAAGAGCGCAAGACGGGAGTGCTCGTATGACAAGTGAACTGCGGCCAGCGCGTCGCACCAAGGCTGACGACCGGATGACCCGGCTCGAAGGCAAAGACCCGCCGCTCATGACGGACAAGGAACTGGCACTGGCTGCGGCTCAGGTGTTCGAGGAGGATCTGGTGAGCCCTGAGCAGGTGGATGCGGACATCGAGGCGGCGTTCCCGCCAGTGGTTCACGATCAGGTGCCGATCGAAGCACAGATGCCGGGCTTGGTGACGCGCTTGGCCCGGCTGATGGGTGACCTGCCCGACGTGAAGCCCGAGGGCGAGAACGCCTTCTTCAAGTACAAGTTCATCAGCGACAAGCAGGTGCTGGGCCTGTTGCGGCCCCGGCTGGCCAAAGCCAACATCCTGGTGATCCCCGAGACGGTCGAGGAAGGCACCTACCTGGAGCTGACGACCGGAGCTGGCAAGACCAGCCGGATGACCCGGATGCTCGTGACCTTCCGGGTCATGGACGGCTACTCAGGTGAGTCGTTCACCGGTCAGTCTCTCGGCTATGGCGATGATGCGGGCGACAAGGGAGCGAACAAGGCGTACACCGCCGCGTTCAAGAACTTCCTGATCAAGCTGTGCATGATCGGCGGCGAGAGCGATCTGGAGGCCGATCAGGAAACGGACAAGCGGGCTGATGACCACAGCGGCTCCTCGCGGCCGATCACGATCAGTCAGGGCAAGGGCGTGTCGGGCGTGATGCAGGGTGGTCGCCAGACCCAGATCACCGGGCCGCAGATCAAGGCCATCGGTGACGAAATCGATCGCCTCGGGATCAAGGAGGCCCAGATCCTCAAGGCCGTCGCGGCGGTCACTGGGGTTGCCATGGAGAGCAGCAGCAACCTCGACCTGTTGACGTTCAAGCAGGCTGGCGAGCTGATCCAGGCGCTCCAGTCGGCAACACCACCCGAAGGAGGTACGAATGAATCTGATCCTCCGACTGATCACGCCTGATCTGAGCAAGGGCGATCGGCCCTTCGAGGACAGGCCGTACGGACGATTGCGGCTGACTCAGCCGCTGGCCGTCCGGCTCCAGGAGATGGTCGAGGACGAGATCGAATACCTGCGCAACGAGCGCCGCCTGCGCAAGGAGAAGGAACTCGACCTCCACGACATCGACACCCTGTTGAAGGAGACCCGCAAGATCGGGGATCTCCTTCAGGGCTTGGCCGTCGAGAAGCAGTGGGATCTCGGGTGAGTGGACAGGCCCGAGTCCATCGAGGTCATGGCCTCGTTCGGGTCGCCGCTGCTGGAGATCCTTCTCAAGTACACGGAGCCCAGCGCGACGGTGATTGACCTGTACCAGTGGCACCTGATCTCCAAGGTGCCGGTCACCTGGGCGCATTCCAATGCGTTCATGGTGACCGGCGTCGAGATTTACAGGGTCATGCCGGACAAGGGAGTACGGAGGGTGACGGTCCGTGGAACCCTCACGCCCTAAGCGTCGCGGGGAGTCATCCCCAGAGCGCCTCGTGTTCGGTGAGCACACCCTGTGCCCGCACTGCAAGGGCAAGGGCAAGAAGAAAGGCGACATCTGCGGCGGCTGTGATGGTCGCGGCTACACAAGGAGGTCCAAATGACTGAGGGCGACAAGGACCACAACTGTGTCCTTGCCATCGTCGGGTCGCGGGACTTGCCCGCGTACTCCACCGAAAGCAAGATCAAGGAGGTGCTCCTGGACCACAAACCCAAGATGGTCGTGAGCGGAGGTGCCAAGGGCGTAGACAGCCAGGCTCGCGTGATCGCCCTGGAAAGCGGGATCGCGTTCATGGAGTTCGTTCCGACCGTGAGGTCATTCCACGCTCCTGGGGTGGGTGAGGCGACCGAGTCCATTCGAGCAGATGGCGTCATGGAAGTCCGGGTGCCGGGTGGCTTCGAGACCCGCAACCGCGCTGTCGCAGACGTTTGTACCTGTCTGGTTCGGATCTCCTCACCCACCACCAAGACGTATGGCTCGGGCTGGACCGCTGACTACGCCGAGAAGATCGGCAAGAACGTCGAGCGCTTCGTCGTCGGAACGTGACATGTATGAACGGAGGAACACATGGCCAAGGGTGACAAGATCATCGTCGTTCTGCGGGGCGTCGAGAACCCGATCATCGTCGAGGCGCTGAAAGCGGGCCGCACCCTGCACGAAGACTCCGAGAAGGATCTGGGCGTCCAGTGGATTCTCATCCATGAGATGACCTGGACCGGCAGGACCACCAAGACGACCCGCTTCGCGGCGGCTGACGTCGTGGCGATGATCAAGGACATCAAGGAAGAGTAGATGGCGCTTCATGCGCAGGGGGCGAACCTCAGCGAGCTGGAGACTCACATCCTCCATCGGCTCGCGAGCGCCACCGTCACCCTCAGTTCGGTTGCTCTGGCGGCCGAGCTGTGGGAGGACACGATCGGCAACCCGTTCACGTTCGACATGGTCCATTGGATACTCAAGGATCTGAACGTACGTAGCTTCGTGACGTATCGCGAGGGCTACGGCGGTGTCCCGGTCGATATCCGGGTGACCGATCACGGCTACGTGACGCTCGGCTACGAGCAGCGTCATCAGATGCCGTCCTCGATCAAGCGCTTCCACCGCGAGGATTCGATGCGTCCTGGCGACGGCACGGACTTCCGGAATCACAAGTTCTGGGCCGAGTGGAGCCCGTGCGAGCGGATGAGCATCGCTGATCACCACCACTACTACCCAGATCACCCCCATCCAGACGGATGGGGACAGGAGGAAAGCATGGCAACGGCACAGATGATTGGCTCACGGAGCCAGAACGGCGAAGAGATCAAGCGCCTCATGGCCGAGCGCGGCTTGACCGAGGGCCGCGCACGCAGGGTAGCTCGCTCACAGAAGGCCGAAAGGCTGCTGGCTGGTTGGGCACCTGTTCCAGTCAACCAGAAGAGCCTGATCCTGAACAACCTGCTTACGTACGGCAAGGCCCAAAACGTCCACGACCTGCGGCTGCGGCTCCAGAAGGAGTCGTTCACGATCGACCCCCACAACCTGGTCCACGCCCTGTGGGCCATCCAGAAGGACGGTCACGTCTCGTTCCGCGAGCGCAACCGCACTCCAGTCTCGTGGGAGGGCAACCTGACCGCGATCACCCTGTCGGCACGAGGCATCGAGGCCGCCAAGAAGCTGTCCAACGTCAAGCAGATCGGAGACTCAGTGCTCTCAGACGTGAAGAACTTCCGACCGATGGACGATCTGGGCGGTGCCATCCGAGCGAAGTTCATCGAACAAGCGGTCGCCGACTCCAAAGTCGTCCCTGCCGAGGAGAAGGTGGAGGCTGCCCGTGAGGCCAACCCTCCGATCCCGATGGTTCCGCTCATCTCGGCATCGGAGGCCGTCGCTCTCCACCCGGAGATCAACGATGACCTTGCCGCGTTCGTGACCGACCCGCCGATCGACTTCTTCGCCGTGTACCCGCTGATCGGCAAGATGATCAATCGACAGGCTCGTCTGGAAACCGCCGCCAAGATCCTCGAAGAGGAAGGTCAGGCCGATCTGGCCCTGGCCACGCTGGAGAAGATCCAGTTCACACCGTTCGAGAAGGAAGTTCTGTCACTGGCGCAGAAGGTCCAGTAGAACAACATGTCGGAGGCAGAGGTCGTGAGCGAGACACACTGCACCCATTACGAGTGCAGTGCATGTCGTCGGCTTTCGATCGTTCGCTCGACATGGCTCAACAGGTACTCGGGCTCGTGTCCGGCTTGGCCCCTCTCATTTACCCCTGGAGGGAAGACCCACACCTGTCGCTGCTCCCCTCAATGGGGCCGGGACGTATCCATTCGATGGGGTTCTCCAGTCCACGAGGACTGGCACTCAGGTCTCGTTGGCCCGACGTTCGGAACGAGTCCCTCCGGCCTTCACGTCGCCGGTTCCCTGTGCAGCCAGGGGTTCCATCACTGCTGCTGCTTGACAAGTGAATGTCAGACAACTCAATATGGCCGTGCGGTCGATTCCAAGAACGCACGGGAGGCCCGGCACGTGTTGCCGGGCCTCATTCTTTCAGTCGGAAGAAGGCTCGGGTCGCGCCGGGTAGTCCGGATCTCCTGGTCGCAGCCGAATCACCGGACCCGACTCACCAGAGGGACGCTGCACGATTCGCCGTCCAAGGTGTCCCACCGCCCTGCGCCGACCTGTGCCGCCCTCAAGGGCGCTCGGGTCGCGGGGAAAGGAGCGGGAAGGCATGTCGCGGACAGTACACCCGCCGCCAACCCAACGCTAGACCCAAAACCACATACTCCCAGGAGGTATCCACTATGAATGAACCAACTAATCGTGGTCACAAGTGGCAGAACAACCTATCGACAGAAGAGATTGAGACGTGACCCGCTGGAACGACGACATGGACAAGGCAATGGGTGAACACCCTGAGACCTTCGGCCTCGTTCATGACGACCACGACCCCGCAAACGCCGCCGCCCCGCCAGCGTTGGACCCGGTGAAATGCGCCATCTGCAACGACTACTCGGCTGCGGGTGTCGAGGTTCACGAAGCCTGTCTAGCCACCCCGCCAGCGTTGGACGTGGAGGCATGGGCGGAAGCACGGACGCTCGCGGCGCTTCCAGTCGAGGACGCCGATATCGGGCTGGAAGCACGCCTCATCCGCTCGCTTCGCAACGTCCTCGCCGCCCTCTCGACAGGAGATAAGACGTGACCGACCGCCGCCCGTACACCGCCAAGATCGGCATGGACGCTCTGGTTGAGCGGGCCGACGGCAGCACGATCAACTTCGGGGACGCGATCTACCACCCGGAGAACGAGGAAGAAGCACGCGAGTACGCCCTCGCCGCATCCGAGCCGAGCGACCCGGAGCGGCTGCACGAAGCGTGGGCTGCGGCTGAGGCGGCACTGCCGGACGACCATGTGCTCGCGGAACTGCGTCGATACGGGGACAGTTGGGCGGTCTCCACTGACAACGTGACTCCGTCGGGCCGCTCCCACTGGTCCGCCATCGGCCAGACCCCCGCCGCCGCTCTCCGTGCCCTTGCCGCCCGCCTCACCGACACCGCACCGGAGACGACCGAATGAGTGAACCGCCCAGAGAGGCCATTCACCACCGCTCATGGGACTCCGACCATCAGGACGGCCACTCTGACCGAGACTGGCGCAAGTGCAGCGAGTGGCCGTGCGTCGCCCTCGCCGCATCCGAGCCACCGAGCGACCCGGAGCTACGGGCGGCGATCACGGTACTACTGGACCGGATTGACTACATCAACGGGGCGGACGCTCGCGAAGTCCTGCAACGGGTCCGTCGCGCCCTCGCCGCATCCGAGTCACCGAGCGGCTGGCTAGACGAAGCATGGGCGACGGCTGAGGCGGCGCTGCCGGAGGGTTGGCATGTCCACACGCTCCACCTGATCCGCCGACCGGACCGCCCGGAGTTCTGGCAGGCGGTAGGCGGCGACCGAGGCCGCTATCAGGCCAGCGGGGAAGGTCTGACTGCCGTTGCCGCCCTCCACGCCCTCGGCGCGCGCCTCACCGACACCGCACCGGAGACGGACCGATGAGTGACAAGACAACCGAAGAGCC
>JBKJLN010000202.1:0-3265 GCA_046596935.1 Acidimicrobiales bacterium | reverse complement strand
GACGGCGACGGGTTGGCGGCCGGGGCGGCCGTGCAGCTGATTCAGCTCTGACCCGATGACCTGAGGTCCTCAGGAGTGTCAGCATCGCGGAACCACAGCCGATCGCGGGGCACCACGTCGACCAAACCCAGATCGCCCATAGCCCGGGTCGGCGAGCGTTCCCCCGCCTCGAACGCCGCGCTCAGCATGGGGAACGCCTCACGACTCCACGCTGCGGCAAGCGGTTCGCGCCGTCCATCGAGAACGGTGACAGCGCCAACAGCCTCGCGACCCACCGACTGCACCAGATCTCGCACAGCGTCGGCGCAGACCCACGGCAGATCACACGCCAAAACGACGACGAGTGGGTCTTCATCGCCGAGCTGAGCGATCGCTTGCACTATCCCGCCCAACGGGCCTTCGCCCGGGTGGCAATCGGGCACGGCGCTGACGCCCAGCGCTTCGATTGCGGTTACGTCGCCGCCGATGGCCAGCACGGACGTAGCGCCTGCGCATCGCAGAGCTTCAGCGACGCGCATTACAAGCGGAACACCGTCGTGGACGAGCAACGCCTTGTCGGCGCCCATGCGTCGGCTGGCGCCCCCGGTAAGGACGACGCCTGCGAAACGACTCACGATTGCGAAGCGGGCTAGCCCGTCAGCAGGTCGCGAGCGCCAGTGTCGGAGCTCGGGTGACGCAGCTTGCTCATTGCCCGCGCCTCGATCTGGCGGATGCGCTCGCGGGTGAGGTTGAAGTGCTCGCCCACTTCCTCGAGGGTGCGGGGCTCGCCTCGATCGAGACCGAAGCGGAGGCGCAGGATCT
Source organism: Acidimicrobiales bacterium (assembly GCA_046596935.1). Classification (GTDB taxonomy): domain Bacteria; phylum Actinomycetota; class Acidimicrobiia; order Acidimicrobiales; family CADCTF01; genus DATLED01. The sequence continues at coordinate 2,464 of JBKJLN010000202.1, read as the reverse complement.
CGCGCTCACGCTCGTCGAGCGGGCCAAGCAGCCGCTGGATCTCTTCGGGAAGCAGCGAAGTGGCAGCCATCTCGAAGGGGGATTCGGCGGTCTTGTCTTCGACAACGTCACCGAGTTCGGCGTCGCCGTCTTCACGCAGCGGCTCGGAGAGCGTGGCGGGCCGGCCGTACTTGAGCTCGAGACGGGCACGCGCTTTTTGCAGGCGGGCAAGTGTGTCGCCGGCATGTACTGGGAGGCGAATCGTGCGGCCCGTGTTGGCGATGCCGCGGGTGATGGCCTGACGAATCCACCACGTGGCGTAGGTGGAGAACTTGAAGCCCTTACGCCAGTCGAACTTCTCGACGGCGTGCATCAGACCGAGGTTGCCCTCTTGAATCAGGTCGAGCAGCGGCAGACCCGACGCCTGGTACTTCTTGGCGATCGAGACGACGAGGCGCAGGATCGACTGCACGAAGGTTCGCTCGGCCAACTCCCCGCATTGGTAGAGCTTGCGGAGTTCCCGTTTTCGCGTTGCCGTGAGTTCTCTGCCGCCCTTCTCCAGGGCCTGACGGGCCTCGTGTCCGGCCTCGATGGCCTGGGCGAGGCGGACCTCGTCGTCCTTGTTCAGCAACGGATACTGCCCGATGTCGGTGAGGTACAGACGGACCAGGTCTTCTTCGTCGCGCTCGACGCGCACCTTCGGCACTAGCTACACCCTTCTGTCAGTTCATCAACAAATGGGGTATCCGAGACAACGCCGACACTGCATCGCGGATTCCCGAGAAAGGGCTGCCTGCTGCTTCCTAACAGTTCGCCTCGTTGGACCATACGCACCCGGCCACCTTCTGCGATCTCGTCCTGCACCTTTCCCATCGGCACGCCAGGCGAGAAGTGGAGGGACGATCGGAAGAGTGTTTCGACGGAGCGGGGACGATGTCCTGTCGCCACGGTTAGCGTGCGCCCGTGGACGATGCCGAGATCACGCTGGTCACCATCCGTTTCCAGACGACCGACCCCGAACGCCTGCTCGGCGTGCTGGCCAAGTACGTCGTGCTGAGCCGCCAGCACCAGGGGTGCCGCAACATGGATCTGACGGCCTCGGTGACGACCGCTGGGCGGTTCGTCGTCATCCAGAAATGGGATGGGCCGGAGTCACAACAGACCCACTTCAATTCGGGCGAGATGATCGAGATGGCCGAGGCTTGTTCGGGAATCCTGGACTTCCCCCCCGAGATCGACCTCCTCGAGGGTCTTTCGGCCCACGATCTGAATTAGTCCTCGAGCAGGTCGAGAAGCGGACCCCATCCGGCCCGCCGTTCAGCTTCGAGTCGGGGACCGTCGAGGCTGACACCTTCACTGGAAGCCGCCGGCCCCACCGTGCCAGGGTCGGCGAGCACGCCGCTCAGGACGTGGACGGCGCCCGGTCCTTCGATCGATGCTGCCCCCCAAGCCTGGCTCCGGGCGCGGCGCAGTGCCCGATCGGCTTGGGGGGTCACCGTCGGGAGGATCCGGATGCCTGCCAGAGCCCGCGCCGGATCGTCAGCGGTGTCGTCGGCAAACCATTCCCGAACCCTCTCGGGCTCGCACTCGGCCAGCGTCCGAGATGACGCCACGGCGGCCACGGCGACCTGGCGGAGGCCGGCGAGGTTCCCCGCGTCTCGCAGCCCACCGGACCGGATGCTGCCGGCTACGAGGTGTTCACAGCCGATGTAGTCATGCCCGGCATGGGCGCCGAGGGACACGGCGTAGAGCACGGCCAATCGCCCTGAAGGCGCCGCATCGCGCACGAACCACCGACCTGGCCATTGGCGGTCGGCGAAGACGACCAGCGGGTCGGGCAAGGTCAACGGTCCGCCGGACCTTCCTCCTGGTCATCGCCGGGCGGCAGCGCCAGGAGCTCGTGGATGCGCTCGACGGAAACGCCGAGCCGCCCGGCGAGCTCCGCCACCGACGGCTGGCGACCCTCGGAGGCGACGAACTCATCCCAGGTTCGTTGGAGGTGTACTTCAGCGGCAGTCACGTCGATTGGCGCGAGGGCCAGACCATCGCCGTGTTCTTCGATGGCGCGGGCAATTCCCTGGCGAATCCACCAGATGGCAAAGGTGCGGAAGGCGAACCCCTTGTCGGCATCGAACGCGTCGACCGCCTCCGTCAGGCCCAGGTTCCCCTCCTGGATCAGGTCGAGGAGCGGTAACCCAGTTCCTCGGTAGCGACGAGCGATGGCCACGACCAGTTGCAGGTTGCTCCGGATCAGCCGCTCGCCGGCCTCGCGGTCGCCGGCTCGCACTTGGCGGCCGAGGCTCGATTCCTCCTCGACCGACAGCGTCGGATGCTGGGCGATTTCCTCCAAGTACAGACGGAGGAGCTCGTCGTGACGATCGTCGCTCACGGCTCCTCGTTCCTCGTCGCCCGTGACCGAGGCCCTGTGCTGATGCTTCGCTCGCGAGCGTCGCTCAGGCGCTGACCCGCGCCGACGCCGTCTCTT
>JBKJLN010000157.1:0-5949 GCA_046596935.1 Acidimicrobiales bacterium | reverse complement strand
CGAACGGCGGGCGTGCCCGGATCGGAGTACGGCGCCGTGGAGTTGCGGGGCGACGGGTCGATCCTCGTGAAGACGGGTTCGTCGCCTTACGGCCAGGGCCATTACACGGCTTGGGCGATGCTCGTGGCCGACCGGACCGGCCTGCCGATGGACCGCATCACCGTCTTTCATGGCGATACCGACCTCATCCCGCGTGGCGGAGTGACCGGCGGGTCGCGTTCGGCGCAGAAGGCGGGAACGGCGGTCGCCCAAGCCGCCGATCAGCTCGTCGACCTGGCGCGCCGACATGCCGCCGAGATGCTCGAGGCGTCGGTCGACGACGTCGTGCTCGACACTGCGTCGGCCCGATTCCACGTTGCCGGCGCGCCCGGTGCAGCCACGCTCGGATGGACCGAGGTCGCGTCGTCGGTCGGAGCCGCACTTTCGACCGACGGAAGGTCGGTCCTGAGCTGCGAGAGCGATTTCGCCGGCGAGGGGCCGACGTTCCCCTTCGGCGCGTATGCAGCGGTGGTCGAAGTCGACATCGAGACCGGGCGACTCGAATTGTTGCGGATGGTGACGGTCGACGATGCCGGCACGATCCTCAACCCGTTGCTCGCCCTCGGACAGGTGCACGGCGGCCTCGGCCAGGGCATCGCCCAGGGAATGTTCGAGGAGTTCGTCTACGACGACGACGGGAACCCGGTCACCTCGACCTTCGCCGACTACGGCATTCCGACCGCCTCGGACATGCCTTCATTCGAATGCCAGCTGATGGAGACACCGTCGCCCAACAACCCATTGGGATTCAAGGGGATTGCCGAGTCCGGCACGATCGGCGCACCCCCCGCCCTCCAGAACGCCGTGGTCGACGCACTCTCCCACCTCGGTGTGCGCCACCTCGACCTGCCGGTCACTCCCGAGCGGATCTGGCGGGCCATCGCCGCAACCGGCAAGCTGTCCTGATGCCCACCTGCAAGTCCAACGGGATCGAACTCTGCTACGAGACCTTCGGCGACGACACCGATCCTGCTCTGCTCCTCGTCATGGGTCTGGGCGGCCAGATGATCTCGTGGGACGAGGACTTCTGCCATGCCCTCGTCGATCGCGGCTTCTTCGTCATTCGCTTCGACAACCGCGATGTCGGCCTCTCATCGAAGATCGATGCCAAGGGCGGCAACTTCCTGGAGTCGTTCGCCAAGGCGCAGCAGGGCGAGGCCGTCGACTCCGCCTACACCCTCGTCGACATGGCCGCCGATGCCACCGGGCTGCTCGACCACTTGGGTATCGACAAAGCCCACGTCGTGGGCGCTTCCCTGGGCGGGATGATCGCCCAGACCATCGCCATCGAATTCCCCGAACGGGTCTCGTCCCTGACGTCGATCATGTCGACGACAGGCGAGCCAGAGGTCGGGCAGCCCACTCCCGAAGCCATGGGTCGTCTCCTCGTCTCGCCGCCGAGCACCCGCGCCGAGGCCATCGAATCCTCGGTGGCCGGTAGCCGGGTCATCGGGAGCCCCGATCACTTCGACGAGGACCGCGCCCGCCTGAAGGCAGCCCAGAGCTACGACCGCGCGTTCACGCCTGCGGGAACCGCTCGGCAGCTGCTGGCCGTCCTCGCCTCGGGCTCGCGCGCCGATCGCCTTCGCACGTTGGACGTGCCGACGCTCGTGATCCATGGGGATGTCGACCCGCTGGTGACGCCAAGCGGCGGGCACCGCACCGCCGAACTCGTGCCCGGCGCCGAACTGCTCATCGTCGAAGGCATGGGCCATGACCTTCCTCCGGCGCTGTGGCCACAGGTGGTCGAAGCCATCACTGCGAACACTCGGCGGTCGACCGCAGCCTGACGACTGGTTGCCGTTTCGGGAAACGGGACAAAGTACCCGGAGATGAACGGTGTGATGCAGGACGACTTCGTCGAGACGCTCGCCCCCGAGGCGGCGAGCGTGTCTCGGGCGCGTCGCCTCGTCGCGGACGCCCTCCAACGGAGCGGGCACGACGATCTCGTCGACGTGGCCACACTGCTCGTCAGCGAGATCGTGACCAACGCCGTGCTCCACGCCGGAACCTCGATTGCTCTGCGCTGCCGCTCGAATGGGCCCACCGTTCGCGTCGAGGTTCGTGACGGCTCGCAGGTCCTGCCCGGTGAGCGTCATTACGACACCGAAGCCACGACGGGGCGAGGAATGGCCCTGGTGTCGGCCCTCGCCGGCGCGTGGGGCCTCGAACCCGACGGCGACGGCAAGACCGTGTGGTTCGAGCTCTTCGCGCCCGCCGAAGGCGAGCGGATCACGGTCGACGCCCGGACAGTTGACATTCCGCATTCCTCCGACGAAGTGACGGACGGGCCCGACGACCATTGCACCGTCCGTCTCGAGGGTGCCCCGGTCGCGCTCGTCCAAGCCACGATCGAGTACGGCGACGCCGTCCTGCGGGAGTTGGCGCTGCTCTCCCTCGGCGGCGACCTCGATGTCGCCCTTCCCGATGGATGGCACCTGCCCCAGATCGATGTCACCCCGATCCTCGACGCCGCCGCGGCCGCTCGGGAAGGCGGCCAGGTGAGAGCCGATCTCGATGTCCGATTCCTCCGCTCGGTCGGGTCCGTGGCATTGGAGCGCATGCGTCTCATCGATCATGCCGATGCGCTGGCTCGCGAGGGTCGTCTCCTCTCGGCACCGGCTGTCCCGGAGATCGGGTACTGCCGTCACTGGATGTACTCCTCCATCAGCGAACAGCTCGCAGGCGCGACCCCGATCGCCTGGCAACTTCCCGACGCCCTCGAGCCGACGCAGTCGGCGGCTTCACTCCCCGATGATGAGTTCGATCGCGTCCGGGCGACGACGGCGCCGACGATCGTGGCCGACGACGCCAACCGCATCCTCATCGTCAATGACGCTGCCGGCGCGTTGCTCGGCTGGGAGCCCGACGTGTTGTGCGGCATGCGGCTCACGACGATCATTCCCCCGGATCTGCGTGAGGCGCACCTCGCAGGGTTCACCCGACTGCAGACCACCGGAGTGGCCCGCATCATCGACACGACCGTGGTGGTGCCCGCACTCAAGCGGGATGGAACGACGATCGAGGTCTCTCTCACGATCGAAGCGCTGCGGCACGGAAACCGGACATCCTTCCGCGCCACCCTGTTGACGTCTCCCTGAGCCGAGCCCGTCCGTCGGTTTCGAGGGCAGACTGCACCGCACCATGTCCGCCGACATGGTCGAACCCCGGGAGGGGCCGCATGACCAGCCTGAGTGATCGTCCCAACACCGCCCTGTTGGTGATCGACGTCCAGAACGGCGTCGTCGCCCAGGCCCATTGTCGCAATGAGGTCGTCGCCAACATCCATTCTCTGGTCGAGCGCGCACGCATGCACGACGTGCCGGTGATCTGGGTGCAGCACTCCTCGGACGAGCTTGTTCCCGAGAGTGACAACTGGAAGTACGTGTCGGAGTTGCAGCGTCACGAGACAGAACCCCTCGTACACAAGCGTTTCGGCGATTCCTTCGAGGACACCGACCTGGAAGCCGAGCTTGCGCAACGGGCTGTCGGTCGACTCGTTGTCACCGGAGCACAGACGGATGCTTGCATCCGGTCGACGATTCACGGCGCGTTCACCCGCGGCTACGACACGGTCCTCGTCAGCGACGCCCACACCACCGACGACTACTCCGAGTACGGCCTACCCCCGGCTGACAAGGTGATCGCCCACACCAACATGTACTGGAAGTGGCAGGCCGCTCCCGGTCGCGCCGCCGACGTGGTCGACACGGCGAACGTGAGCTTCGGAGAAGGCGACCTCGAGGAGAACGAATGACCGAGGACCCATTGAGCATCACGCCGCCGGCCATCGGGTTCGTCCTCGACTGCGCCGACCCCGCAGCGCTCGCCGAGTTCTGGGCGCCCGCTCTCGACTATGCCAACGTCGGCTCCGCCGGTGCGTACGTGGCGCTCTACCCGAACGGGCGTCGTGGCCCGAAGCTCCTGCTGCAGCGCGTTGAAGAACCGAAAACGGTGAAGAACCGCATGCACTTCGACATCGAGGTCGCCGACATCGAGGCCGAGGCCGTCAGGCTCGTGAGCCTGGGTGCACGCCGTCTCAGCGAAGGACCGTGCAGCGAGCACGGATCAGCTTGGCTCCTCATGAGTGACCCTGAAGGCAACGAGTTCTGCATCTGCGACGGAGGACATGCCGCAACGCCGTGAACCAATAGCCCGCGCTCGCTGATCGCGAGAGCAAGACTGTCCTCGTCGGTGACACCGACGGCTACGGAGGGTGCGATGAGCGAGGACCTGGGCTTGGGCCTCGTCGAGCGCGCCAGTGAGGCGGCCGCCCTCGGCCGATGGCCCCAGGCCTTTGCGCTGCTCACCGAAGCGGACGCCAGCGGTCTCCTGGGTACTGCAGACCTGCCGATGCTCGCCGAGGTCGCCTATGCCGCCGGCCGCCTCGACGTCACCATCGAATCGTGGGAACGCGCCTATGCGGCGTGCGTGACGGCCGGCGACCCGGTCGCAGCGGGAGGGGCGGCGGTGCGTGTCGCCATGCACCTGCTGTTCGACACCGCCCTCATGGCCCCCGTGCGCGGCTGGCTGGCCCGAGCAGAGCGATTGCTCGAAGGCCAGGGGGAAACTCCCGCCCACGCGTGGTTCGCGGTCGTCCGCAACTACGAGCGGATGCTCGCCGGTGACCTCGTCGGTGCGAAGGAGTGGGCGCGACGGGCGGTCGAGATCGGTTCGGTATGTGATCCTGCCGCCTGCGCCATCGGGCGGGTGGCCGAGGCTCGCTTGCTCATTCTCACTGGCGATGTCCGAGCGGGTCTGGCCATGCTCGACGAGGCGGGTGTGGCGACGACCTCCGGAGACCTGGATCCGCTCTCCACCGGTGTCGTGTTCTGCGAGCTGGTGTGCGCCTTGCAGGGCCTTGCCCTCTACGACGTGGCCGAGGAGTGGACCGAGGCGATGGAGCGATGGTCGGAGACGAACGCCATCGGAAGCCTCCACGGTCGCTGCCGTGTCCATCGCGCCGAGATCCTCCGGTTGCGCGGCTCGTGCCACGAAGCCGAGCACCAGGCCCTCGTTGCGTGCGACGAGCTGCGACCGTTCATGCGACGCGAGCTCGGCTGGCCCCTCAGCGAGCTCGGACACATCCGCCTGCAGAAGGGCGACCTCGTTGGTGCCGAGGAGGCGTTGCTGGCGGCGCACGCGGCGGGGTGGGACCCCCAGCCGGGTCTCTCGTTACTGCGCCTGGCCCAGGGCGACACGGCCACCGCAGCTGCTTCCATCCGCGAGGCGCTCGACCATCCGGCGCGGGTGCCCTCGAAGGAGCGACCGCCGAACAACGACCTGCAGCGCGCGCCGCTCCTGGCCGCGCAGGTGGAGATCGAGGTAGCGGCTGGCGACCTGGGACAGGCGCGGGCGGCCGCCGACGAGCTGGAACTGGTGGCTACCCGATTCGAGAGCAAAGCACTCGTGGCCAGCGCCGCCACTGCCCAAGGTCGGGTTCGCCTGGCCGAGGGTGACGTGGCCGGGGCCGAGCTGGCATTCACCGATGCGGTGAGGTTCTGGAACGAGGTCGGCGCGCCGTACGAGGCAGCCCTCGCCCGCCTGGGGCTCGGCGACGCCTATGGCGCCGGTGGGAACGAGCACCGGGCCACCCTCGAGCGGCAGGCGGCTCGCTCGGTTCTCGACGACATCGAGGCCGCGCCACCGGAGATGCCACCTGCGCCCGTCCAACCTCCGGATGCGGAGGGCAATGTGTTTCGACGTGAAGGCGACTACTGGTTGGTGGCATTCGACGGATGCACGGTCCGGGCGCGCGACCTCAAGGGCATGCGGTACCTCGCTCGCCTCTTTGCGGAGCCCGGCCGAGAGCTGCACGTACTGGATCTCGTTGCAGCCGAGTCCGGCGAGGCTCTTGGGGCTGGCAGTGTGCCGAGGTCGGCGCTCGGCGACGCGGGCGAGATGCTCGAT